>NZ_BAAHAF010000065.1:0-8374 GCF_054777815.1 Angustibacter speluncae
CGGCCCGCGCCGCGGCCGAGCTGGCCGACGGCGCCGACGAGCTCGCCTCCGGCGCGGGCCGTCTCGCGTCCGGCGCCGACGACGCCGCCTCGGGTGCCGGGGAGCTGGCGTCCGGTGCGGTCGAGCTCGCGTCCGGCGTCGACCGGCTGGCCACCGGCGCGACCGACGCGCAGAGCGGCGCGACCCAGCTCTCCGACGGCCTCGGCCAGGGCGCGGCGGCGCTGCCGTCCTACTCCGACGAGCAGCGTGAGCAGCTCGCCGACGTCGTGACCCGGCCGGTGACGTCCGGCGACGGGACCGGGCTCGGTGCGGTGTCCGGCTCGGTGGTCCCGCTCGTGGCCGTGCTCGTGCTGTGGCTCGGCGCGCTGGCGACGTTCCTGGTGCGCCGCCCGCTCGCCGCCCGCGCCGCCACGGTGGCCGCGAGCGCACGACGGCTGGCGCTGGAGGGCTGGTGGCCGGCCGCGCTCATCGGCGCCGGCCAGGTGCTGGTGCTCGCGGCGGTCGTGGCCGCCTTCGGTCTCGACGTCGCCTCGCCGGTGCCGGCTGTGCTCGTCGGCCTGCTCGCCGCGGCGGCGTTCACGGCCCTGCACCAGGCGCTGGTGGCGGTCGGTGGCCGGTTCGGGCAGGTGCTGTCGCTGGTGCTGCTCGTGGTGCAGGTCGCGTCGATGGGCGGGCTGATCCCGCTCGCGACCGCGCCGGAGGCGTTCCAGGTGCTCGGCGGCGTGCTCCCGCTGCCGCTGGCGGTCGACGCGCTCACCACCCTCGTGCAGGGCGGCGGTGCGTCGGTCGCCGGCGCGGTGGCCGGCCTGGTGGCGTGGACGCTCGTCCCGCTGCTGGTCTCGGTGTGGGCCGCCGGGCGCGAGCAGCGCTGGACCGTGGCGTCCGTGCGCCGGAGCCTGGTACCTGTGGGGGCATGAGCAGCGCACCCGCCCTGGCCGTCACCGGGTCGACCGGACGCCTCGGCGGCAGGGTGGCCGCCCGCCTCGCCGACCGCGGCGTCCAGCAGCGGCTGCTCTGCCGCGACACCTCGCGGGCGCCGCGGCTCGCGGGTGCGACCGCGGTCGCCGCGTCGTACGGCGACGGTGGCGCGGTCCGCGCGGCCCTGGAGGGGGTCCGGACCCTGCTGCTGGTGTCGGCGTCCGAGTCGCCCGACCGCGTCCAGCAGCACCTGACGGCCGTCGACGCGGCGGCGGACGCCGGCGTGCGGCACGTCGTCTACACCTCGTTCCTCGGCGCCGCACCGGACCCGACCTTCACCCTCGCCCGCGACCACTGGACCACCGAGCAGCGGCTGCGCGAGGCCGCGGAACGCACCGGGCTGACCTGGACCTTCCTGCGCGACAGCCTCTACGCCGACTTCCTGCCGATGATGGCGGGCGACGACGGCGTGCTCCGCGGTCCCGCCGGTGACGGCCGCGCGGCGCTGGTGGCCACCGACGACGTCGCCGACGCGGCGATCGCCGTCCTGCTCGACCCGGCGGCGCACGCAGGGCGCACCTACGACCTGACCGGGCCGCAGGCGCTGTCGTTCGACGAGATGGCGCGGACGCTGACCGACGCCGGGCGTCCGACGACCTACGTCGCGGAGACGATCGAGGAGGCGTACGCCTCACGGGCCGCGTACGGCGCGCCCGACTGGCAGGTGGACGCGTGGGTCTCGACCTACACCGCCGTCGCGGCGGGCGAGCTCGACGTCGTCAGCGACGACGTGGCGGCGCTCACCGGCCGGCCCGCGACGTCGCTGGCGGAGGTGGTGCGCCGCTAGGCCGGGTCGCCCTCGTCGGACGACGCGCCACCCTCGGAGCCACCCTCCTCGGGTGCGTCGCGGTCCTCGCCGACGCCGAACGGGTCCATCACGTCGAGGTCGGGGTCCGGGTCCTCGGGCATGACGTCCTCGGCCGGGAAGCCGTCGCCCGCGCCGGCGTCGTCGGCACCCGCCGCGCGCTCGCCCCCGCCGGCCGCGTCGTGGTCGTCGCGCACCGCGGGCTCGTCCGGGTCGCGACCCTGCTCGCTCTCGCTCTCGCTCATGGCGGTCATCGTCCGCGCGCTCGGCGCGCGGCGCCACCGGAGCCGACCTAGCGTGGCGGCATGAGCACCGTCAGCCGCACCGTCCGCACCGACGCCGCACCGCAGCAGGTCTTCGACTACCTCGTCGACTTCACCCACACCGAGGAGTGGGACCCGGGCACGGTCTCGACCCAGCGGGTCAGCGGCGACGGCGGCGTCGGCACCAGGTACCACAACGTCTCGAAGTTCCTCGGCCGCGAGACCGAGCTCGAGTACACCGTCATCGACCTCGACGCGGGCACCCTGGTGCGGCTCCGCGGGGTCAACGACACGGTCACCGCGACCGACACCATGCGCATCACCCCGGACGGCAGCGGCTCGCTCGTCGAGTACACCGCCGAGTTCGAGTGGAAGGGCGTCGCCAAGGTCGCGGGCCCGCTGCTCGCGCCGGCGCTGAAGAAGCTCGGGGACGAGGCCGAGCAGGGTCTGCAGGAGAACCTGGCGAAGCTCCCTCGCCCCTGATCGTCCCCTTCGCGACGTTCGTGGTGGCGGGCCGCGCCACCGGGCGCGGCTCGGCTGTGGTGCCCGACCCCGTTGAGCCGGCGTCCCGCACGTGGTGAGGTCACCCCCGTGACGACCTCCCTGCCCGACGGCGTGCAGTCCCGCGACGTGCCCACCTCCCGCCTCACCACGCGTGTCCTCGAGGTGGCCGGGCGCGACGACGGCGAACCGGTGCTGCTCGTGCACGGCAACGTGTCGAGCTCGCTGTTCTACGTCGACCTGCTGACCGCGCTGCCCGGGCGCTACCGGCCGGTGGCTCCTGACCTGCGCGGCTACGGCGGCACCGAGGCCCTGCCGGTCGACGCCTCGCGCGGCGTCCGCGACTGGTCCGACGACGTGCTGGCGCTGGCCGACGCGCTCGGGTTCGAGACCTTCCACCTGCTCGGCTGGAGCCTCGGCGGCGGCGTCGCGATGCAGGTGCTGCTCGACGCGCCCCACCGCGTCCGGACGCTGACGCTGCAGGCGCCCGTGTCGCCGTACGGCTTCGGCGGCACCGGTGCCGACGGCTCGCTGCTGAGCCCGGACGGCGCCGGCTCCGGCGGTGGCTGCGCGAACCCCGAGTTCGTCCGCCTGCTCGCCGAGGGCGACACCGGCACCGAGAACCAGACCTCGCCACGCAACGTGCTGCGCGCCTTCTACGTCGCCGGCGGCCGGGTGCTCGACCGCGAGGACCTGTACGTCGAGTCGATGCTGTCGACGCGCACGGGCGAGGACCACTACCCCGGCGACGCGGGCACCTCGCAGGCCTGGCCCGGCGTCGCGCCCGGCACCCGCGGCGTGCTGAACACGCTGGCGCCTACCCACTTCCGCACAGACGGCATCGTCGACGTCGACCCCAAGCCCCCGGTGCTGTGGGTGCGCGGCGACCAGGACGCCGTCGTCGGCGACAGCTCGATGTTCGACCTGGCGGCGCTCGGCGCACTCGGCGCGGTGCCCGGCTGGCCCGGCCCGGACGTCTGCCCGCCGCAGCCGATGATCGCCCAGACCAGCGCGGTGCTCGACGACTACGAGGCGAAGGGCGGCTCCGTCACCAGGCTCGTGCTGCCGGGAGTCGGCCACAGCCCGCACGTCGAGGCCCCGGACGAGTTCACCGCGGCATTCGTCGCGCACCTCGACGGCTGACGGTCGGTCTCACCGAGGGAGCTCCCAGGCGATGATCCCGGCGACGACGAGCGCACGCGACTCGGCGTCGAGCGTCGGGTCGAGGAAGGACAGGCGCCACCTGGGCTTGTCGAAGGGCCGCTCGGCGCCCTGCCAGGTGAACTCGGTGAGCGGCCGGTCGGCGGCGTCGAAGAACTGCGGTGCGCCCTTGCTCGTCCCGTGGCCCACCGCGGTCCCGTCGGCGGCGGTCAGCTCGATCTTCGGGAACGGGTTGAACGTGCCGCCGTCGGCGCTGACCCGGCCGACCGGCGTCCCGTCGACGAGGGTGACCTCGGCAGAGTAGGTGTTGGGCGTGCCGGGGGAGAGGGTGATCAACCAGCGGGGCACGTCGGAGGGGTCCACGACCTCGATCTCGTACAGCCGGGTCGCGCTGCTGGAGCCGAGCAGGCGGACGGCCCAGCTCCACCAGTGGGTCGCGGCGACCTTGCGGCTGCGGGTGGAGGCGACCACGCGCCCGTCGGCGACGAACTCGTAGTCGGTGTTCGTGCGGGTCCCGACGATCGCTCGGTCGGCGAAGAGGTCGATCATGCCGACGATCATGGCATCGGCCGTCGGTCGCCAGGTCCGCCGCCCGGGACGGACCGGAGGTCCACCGCGGCGTCCGTCGAGCACCTCGGCAGCCGGTCAGTCCAGCGACGACAGCCAGGGCAGCACCACCAGGGTGGTCGGCAGAGCCAGGACGGCGAGCGCCAGCACGGCCAGCACGACCGTCTGCACCGGGCGCGGCCGCGCCTGCACCAGCAGGTCGGCCCGCACCGGCAGGTCGCCGGCCGTGGCGCCGAGCGTGCCGTCCGGGACCCGACCACCCGCGAGGGCGAGCAGCGCCTGCGCGAGCGGGCGCGCGCCGACGGCGCGGACGGCGGCCGCGTCGGCGAGCAGCTCGACCAGCAGCCGCACCTCGGTGAGCGCGGCGGCGCTGCGCACGTAGCGCGGGAACGCCTGGTGCAGCACGGTGAACGCCTCGACGACCAGGTCGTGCCGGGCCGCGAGGTGCGCCCGCTCGTGCACCAGGACGGCCTGCGTCGCCTCGGGCGACAGCGTGGCCAGCACCCCGCGGGTGAGCACGACCCGGCCGGAGCGGGCCCCGGGCAGGCAGTAGGCGACCGGCACGTCGTGGGTGAGCACCGAGACGTCCTGCTCGCGCTCGGCCAGCAGGTCGACCTGCTCGCGGTGGCGCTGCCGCAGCTCGCGCAGCCGGGTGCCGACGAGGTGGCCGGTGAGCAGGAGCCGCCCGAGCACCACCGCGGTCACGACGAGCGCGGCACCGGCGACCACGAGCCGCACGGGGGTCGGCTCCTGGCGCCAGGCCACCTGGGTCACCAGCGACAGCCCGGCGCCGAGGGCCGCGAGGACGGCGGCGAGCGCGACCGCCTGCCACAGCAGCATCGCCGAGCGCGGGGTGCGCCGGGTCGCCGTCCAGCGGCGCAGCAGCGCGGGGGCCGGGCCGGCCAGCAGCACGGCCAGCAGACCCAGTACGAGCGGGGTCGGCACGGGCTCAGCCGCCGAGGCGGTCCAGCGCCGCGCGCAGGGCGGCCACGTCGGCCTCGCTCGCGTCGTCGACGAAGGCCACGAGCGCCCGGCCGCGGTCGTCGGCGCCGAACTCGGCCAGCGTCTCGTGCATGAGGTCGGCGGTCATCTCGGCGCGCGTGCCGCGGGCCCGGTAGGCGTTCGCGCGGCCGGCCTTGGCGACCTCGACCTCGCCCTTGCGGGCCAGCCGGTCGAGCACGGTCATCACCGTGGTGTACGCGATCGCGCGGCTGCGCTCGAGCTCGGCGTGCACCTCCTTGACGGTGCGCGCCGCGCCGTCGTCGGCTGCGGCCCAGAGCACCTCCATCACGGAGCGCTCGAGGTCGCCGAAGGTCTGGGGCACGCCGTCAATCTACTACACGATGTAGTGCTACGCTCTACTACGTCACGTAGGAGCAAGGCCCGCACCCCTGGGAGCGCAGCGTGGACGTCGTCGACATCGCCCGCTGGCAGTTCGGCATCACGACCGTCTACCACTTCCTGTTCGTCCCGCTGACGATCGGCCTGACCCTGGTCCTCGCGGTGCTCGAGACGCTCTGGGTACGCACCGGGCGGCGGGAGTACCTGCGGCTGGTGAAGTTCCTCGGCAAGCTCTTCCTCATCAACTTCGCCCTGGGCGTGGTCACCGGCATCGTCCAGGAGTTCCAGTTCGGCATGAACTGGTCCGACTACTCGCGCTTCGTCGGCGACGTGTTCGGCGCCCCGCTCGCGCTCGAGGGCCTGCTGGCGTTCTTCCTGGAGTCGACCTTCATCGGGCTGTGGATCTTCGGCTGGGACAAGCTGCCTCGCGCCCTGCACGCCGCCTGCATGTGGCTCGTGCACCTCGGCACCCTCGCCTCGGCGTACTTCATCCTGGCCGCGAACTCCTGGATGCAGAACCCGGTGGGGTACACGTTCGACCCCGAGACGAACCGCGCCGAGCTGGCGAGCGTCGCCGCCTTCCTCGACGTGCTCACCAACCCGGTGCAGCTCGTGACGTTCCCGCACGTCGTGCTCGCGGCGTACCTGACCGCCGGCGCGTTCGTCATGGGCACCTGCACGTGGCTGCTGGTGCGCCGCAGCGACGACCACGCCCTCTACCGGGTCGGCATCCGGGTCGGGGCGGTCTTCACCCTGGTCGCGGGGCTCGGGGTCGCCATCACCGGCGACGTGCAGGGCAAGATCATGACCGAGGTGCAGCCGATGAAGATGGCTGCGGCAGAGGCGCTCTACGAGTCGTCCGACTCCTGCGCACCCTTCTCGCTCCTGACCGTCGGCAGCCTCGACGGACGCACCCCGACCCAGCAGCTCGAGGTGCCGTGCGTGCTGTCGTTCCTCGCGACCGGCTCGTTCGACGGCGAGGTGCAGGGCATCAACGAGCTGTCGGAGCAGTACCGCGAGACCGACTGGGGCACGCCGCAGGTGCAGCACGACGGCGACTTCGTGCCGTACGTGCCCGTCGTCTACTGGTCGTTCCGGATGATGATCACGATGGGTGCCGCCGCCGCGGCCGGAGCGGTGCTCGTGCTCTGGCTCACCCGTCGCGGCCGGGTGCCCGGCAACCGCTGGATCGCCACGCTCGGCCTCGCGCTGCCCGTCGCCGCCGTCCTCGGCAGCTCGTTCGGGTGGATCTTCACGGAGATGGGACGCCAGCCCTGGGTCGTCTTCGGCCTGATGACCACCCAGGCCGGGGTCTCGCCCGGCGTCTCGACCACCGAGGCGTGGATCTCGCTGACCGTGCTCACCCTGCTCTACGGCGTGCTCGCCGTCATCGAGCTCGGCCTGCTGGCGCGCTACGTCCGCAAGGGGCCCGAGCCGTTCGAGGAGCCGCCGACCGTCCCCGTCGGAGGCGCCGACGACGACGCCCCGATGGTCTTCGCCTACTGAGGAGCAGGGAGTCTCGTCATGGATCTGAGCATCCTGTGGTTCGTCGTGGTCGCCCTGCTGTTCACGGGCTACTTCGCCCTCGAGGGCTTCGACTTCGGCGTCGGCATGCTGCTGCCCGTGCTCGGCAGGGACGAGCGCAACCGCCGCGTGCTCTACAACACGATCGGCCCGCTCTGGGACGGCAACGAGGTGTGGGTGCTCACCGCCGGCGGCGCGATGTTCGCCGCCTTCCCGTTCTGGTACGCCACGCTGTTCAGCGGGTTCTACCTGCCGCTCCTGCTGATCCTGGTGGCGCTCATCGTCCGCAACCTCGCGTTCGAGTACCGCGGCAAGCGGCCCGAGCCGTCGTGGAAGGCCCGGTGGGACGTCGCGGCCGTCGTGGGCTCGTGGGTGCCGGCCGTGCTGTGGGGGGTGGCGTTCGCGAACATCGTCCAGGGCGTGCCGCTCGGCCCGCTCGGTGACAACCCGCCCACCGCCTACCACCTCGAGTACACCGGTGGCCTGCTCGAGCTCCTGAACCCGTACGCGCTGCTGGGCGGGGTCGTCACCGCGAGCCTGTTCGCCACCCACGGCGCGATGTTCGTCGCCCTCAAGACCGACGGTGAGATCCGCCACCGCGCAGGGGCTCTCGCCGTCCGGCTCGGGCTGGGTGCCGCCGCCGCAGCCGTCGTGTTCCTGACCTGGACGGTGGCCGCCGACGGCTTCCGGCCGGTCCCCGTGGTGCTCGCCGTGCTCGCGGCGGCGGCCCTGGTCGGCGGGCTCGCCGCCGCGCGGGCCGGCCGCGAGGGACGCGGCTTCACCCTCACCTTCGCGACCGTCGTGCTCGCCGTGGCGACGCTGTTCACCTGCCTGTTCCCGGACGTGCTGCCCTCGACGACCGACCCGGCGTTCAGCCTCACCGTCGAGAACGCCACGGCCACCGACGCGACGCTCACCGTGATGACGATCGCCGCCGCGGTCTTCACCCCGGTCGTGCTCGGCTACCAGGCCTGGTCGTACTGGGTGTTCCGCCGGCGGATCTCCGTGCACCACATCCCCGACGCCGAGCCCGCACCCACCGGGGGGTCGCGCCCGTGAGGCCGCTCGACCCCGCGCTGCTGCCGCACCTGCGGCCCGCCCGCCGGGCGCTGGCGGTGGTGGTGGCGGCCGGGCTCGCCGGGGGGCTGCTCGCGGTCGCCCAGGCGGTGGCGCTCGGGACGACGCTCGTGCGGCTCGTCAGCGACCCGGCGGGCGGGGCGTGGCACGCGCCCGC
>NZ_BAAHAF010000066.1:0-9151 GCF_054777815.1 Angustibacter speluncae
GGCGCTGCTCGAGACCGCCAGCAGCCCGCCGAGGGTGAGGGCGCAGCCCGCGGCCGTGCCGCGCAGGACCCGGTGGGCGCTCGCGCGGCGCAGCGCGGCGTCGGTCACCGCGTCCGCCCCGGCGACCGCTGGACGGACCAGCACCAGCCGCGCGGTCGCGGCGGCCAGCACGAGCAGCACGAGCAGGGCGAGCAGCACCGGCGCGGCGTAGGGCGCGCCGGGGAAGGGGCCCGCCGACCACGTCGCGGTGCCGTCCGCCGACGCACGCGTGAGCGCCCGGCCCGAATCGTCGGCGACGACGGCGCCGACGAGCGCCGCCGCGACGACCAGGGCCGCCAGCACTGCGGTGAGCACGAGCGCCGGCCGGGGGAGCACGTCGGCGAGCCGGCGCCGCGCCAGCAGCCCCGACCGCCGGTCGCCGCGAGGACGCGGCCAGGTCAGCTCGGTCAGGGCCAGCACGAGGGTGTGGGCCGTGGCGCCGACCAGCAGCAGCACGGCCAGGACCTGCCCCTCGGCGACGCCCTCGAGCACCCGGCCGGCGACCACGCCGAGAGTGAGCACGACCGCTGCGGCGACGACGACGGCGAGCACGCCGCCCCGGACCGCGTGCCGGCGGGCGGCGGCGGCGCCGACACCGATCTCGGCGTCCGGGCGCGCGGTCGCGGCCAGCGCCAGCAGTACGACCAGGGCGACGACCGCGAGCAGCGCGAACGGGACCAGCAGCACCAGCGCCAGTGACATGGCCACTCCTTCTGTATCTATGAACTAGTTCATTGATACAGAATGGTCCAGCAGGTCGTCAAGCCCCGGCGGTGGCCCGCTCGAGCACCAGGTCGACCAGCCGCTCGTCGACGACCGGGGCGCCTCCGCGCACCGGCAGCAGCGGCTCGCCCACCAGGTCGGCTCCGGCCCGGGCCAGCCGGTCGTGGAAGAACCCGGGTGCCAGCAGGTACCCGGCCAGCGCCACCCGGCGACCGGGGTGGGCGGCGCGCGCTGCGGCGACCGCGTCCGGCACGGTCGGGAGGGCCTTGGACCCGTACCCCACCGACACCGGCCCGTCCCAGCGCTCGCGGACGCCGGCGACGACGGTCTCGACGTCGGCGACCGCCCGCGCGTCGCTCGACCCCGCCGCCGCGACCACCACGACGTCGCCGGCGTCCGCGCCCGACTCGCGCAGCCGGTCGACGAGCAGGTCGGCCAGCCGCGGGTCGGGTCCGAGCGCCGGCGTCGCGCGGACGCCGTCGGCGTCGGCCGCCCGCGCCACGTCGACGTGCACGTGGAACCCGCCGGACAACAGCAGCGGGACGATCGTGATCGGCGAGAACCCTTCGGCGACAGCGGCTCCCACGACCTCGTCGACCTGCGTCTGCTGCACGTCGACCCACGTCTCGCGCACCTCGCCGCCGGCGCGCGACCGCACCGCGGCCACGAGCGCCGACACCGCCGCCTGCCCGTCCGCGTCCGCCGTCCCGTGCGAGCAGAGCACGAGCGCCGGGCGGGTCACGTCGCCAGCCACCGCTCGACCTCGGCCAGCAGGCCGGCCTTGACGTCGGCCGGCGCCAGGCTCGCCCGCAGCGAGGACGCGGCCAGGTGGGCCACCGCGGCGTCGTCCATGCCGTGGTCGTCGCGGGCCGACGCGTACTGCGCGAGCAGGCGCGAGCCGAACAGCAGCGGGTCGTCGGCGCCGAGGGCCACCGTCGCGCCCGCCTCGACGAGGGCGGGCAGCGGCACGTCGGCCATCGTCGGGAAGACCCCGAGCGACACGTTGCTCGCCGGGCACACCTCGAGCGCGATGCCGGCGTCGACGAGGCGCCGCAGCACCGCCGGGTCCTCGCCCGACCGGACGCCGTGGCCGATCCGGTCGGGCGCGAGGTGGTCGAGCGTCACCTCGACGTGGTCGGCACCGAGCAGCTCGCCGCTGTGCGGGACGCTCGCCAGACCCGCCCGCCGGGCGATGTCGAAGGCGGGCGCGAACTCGGACGTCCACCCGCGCCGCTCGTCGTTCGACAGCCCGAAGCCGACCACGGTGCCCGCGCCCTCGCCCGCGTACCGCGCGGCGAGCCGGGCCAGCGTCCGGGCGTCGAGCGGGTGCCGGATGCGGCTGGCCGCGACGACGACCGCCACCTGCGTGCCGGTCTCGCGGGAGGCGGCAGCGGCCTCGTCCAGGACGATCTCGAGCGCCGGCGTCAGGCCGCCGACGAACGGCGCGTAGGACGTGGGGTCGACCTGCATCTCGAGCCAGCGCGAGCCCTCGGCGGCGTCGTCCTCGGCGGCCTCGCGGACGATGCGGCGCATCGCGGTCTCGTCGCGGACGACGGCGCGGGCGGCGTCGTAGAGGCGCTGGAAGCGGAACCAGCCCCGGGCGTCGGAGGTCAGGTGCACGCCCTGCTGCTCGCGCAGGGTCGCCGGCAGCCGCACGCCGCGCTCGTCGGCCATCTCGACCAGCGTGGCCGGACGCATCGACCCGGTGAAGTGCAGGTGGAGGTGGGCCTTGGGGAGGGTCGCGAGGTCGCGTCGCGCACCCGGGTCCACCATGACCCGATCCTGCCAGCGACGCCGGCGCGCGCTCCGCCCGGGGCGTGGCCGGTGGTGCCGCCGGTCGGTGATGATGAGCGCGCGTGCTCAGGGTCGGACGCCGCAGCCGCGGCCACGATGGGCGCGCCGCAGCCCGCCCCCACCACCAGGAGACGCGCCCCATGTCGCAGCAGCCCGGCCCGCACCCCCCGCACGGCCACGAGCAGTGGGGGGCCACCGACCCCTGGACCCAGCCGCAGCCGACCGCGCCCGGGCCCCAGCACCAGCAGGGCCCGCCGCCGGGGCCGCACCCGCAGCAGCACCCTCACGGCCCGTACCCGCAGCAGGGTCCGCAGCAGGGTCCGCAGGGTCCCTCGACCGGCGACCGGCTGCGGCAGACCTGGAACGGCGAGGCGCCGCTCGGGCTGCCGCCCACCCCCGTCCTCGTGCGCGTCGGCCAGCTGGCCGCCCCGGTGCTGGTGCTCGTCTCGGTGCTGCTCCCGTTCGACGACCTGCCCCTGCTCGACAACGTGCTGTGGTCGCTGTGGGCGCTCGCCGCCGCCGTGCTGCAGGCGCTGTCCGCCCTCGGCCTCGGCGGCTCAGACGAGCGCCGGTGGACGATCGCCGCCGTCGGCACCGGCGGCCTGGCGCTCTACTGGCTGCTCGTGAGCCTGCCCACCGTGGGCACGAGCTCCGGCTTCCTGGTCACCGCCGCGACGGCCGCCGCGGTCGCCGGCGTGCTGACGATGCCGGGCCGCCGGCTGTGAGACGGCCGTCGGCCGGGCGCGGGCGGCTGCCGCTCGCGCCCACCGGGACGCGCGGCTGGCTGCTCGTCGCCCTGGCCCTCGGCGCGCTGTCGCTCGCCCTGCCGTGGGGACGGTTCCTCGAGACCACGGTCGGCCCCGGGACGATGACGGCCGGGTACTGCAGCACCGTGTGGAGCGCCGACGGCGGGGCCACGATCGACTGCATGCCCGGCCTCTACTTCCCGGGGATGGTCCTCACCGACGACGGCGTGCTCACCGGCGCGGCGATCCAGCCGCGGGTGCTGCTCGTGCTGGCGGCCCTGCTGGTGTGGCGGGCCTACCGCCGGCGCGACGCGGGGCGCGCCGTCACCGACCCGGCCGCCGTGCTCGCGGTGGCGCTGGGCGTCCTGGCGATACCGCTCGTCGGCCCGGCGGCGCAGTCCGGCCAGGTGGTCTGGGCGCTGGGCCTGGCCGCCCTGGTGGTCGCGCTGCGCCGCGACGGCCTGCTGGGTCTGCCGGACCGGCTGCGCCGGCCCGCGTCGGCGTGAGCGCCCGGGGCCGGCGAGGCGGTCAGCGGGCCTCGGACAGGAGCTGCTGGATGCGGCCGACGCCCTCGGCGAGGTCCTGGTCGCCGAGCGCGTACGACAGCCGCAGGTAGCCGCTCGGCCCGAACGCCTCACCGGGCACCACCGCGACCTCGACCTCCTCGAGGATCAGCGTCGCGAGCTCGGCCGAGGTCATCGGCGTCCGGCCGCGGATCTGCTTGCCGAGCACGCCCGCGACCGAGGGGTAGGCGTAGAACGCGCCCTTCGGCACCGGGCAGACCACGCCCGGGATGTCGTTGAGCATGCCGACCATCGCCCGCCGGCGGCGGTCGAAGGCCTCGCGCATGCTCGCGACCGCGGACAGGTCGCCGGTCAGCGCCGCGACCGCGGCCCGCTGGGCCACGTTCGACACGTTGGACGTGGCGTGCGACTGCAGGTTGGTGGCGGCCTTGACGACGTCGCGGGGGCCCGCGAGCCACCCGACCCGCCAGCCGGTCATCGCGTACGTCTTGGCCACGCCGTTCAGGACGACGCAGGTGTCGGCGAGCTCGGGCACCTCGACGGGCATCGAGACGAACCGCGCGTCGTCGTAGACCAGGTGCTCGTAGATCTCGTCGGTGACCACCCAGACGCCGTTGTCGAGCGCCCAGCGCCCGATCTCGCGCACCTGCTCGGGGGAGTAGACGGCGCCGGTCGGGTTCGACGGCGAGCAGAACAGCAGCACCTTGGTGCGGGCCGTGCGAGCCGCCTCGAGCTGGTCGACGGTGACGAGGTAGCCGGCGTCCTCGCCCGCGAACACCTCGACCGGGACGCCGCCGGCGAGCCGGATGGCCTCCGGGTAGGTGGTCCAGTACGGCGCGGGCAGCAGCACCTCGTCGCCCGGGTCGAGCAGCGTCGCGAACGCCTCGTAGACGGCCTGCTTGCCGCCGTTGGTGACGAGCACCTGCTCGGGGGCGATCGCGTAGCCGGAGTCGCGCCGCGTCTTGTCGGCGATCGCCTGCTTCAGCACCGGCAGGCCGCCCGCCGGCGTGTACCGGTGGTTGGCCGGGTCGGCGCAGGCCGCGACGGCGGCCTCGACCACGTACCCCGGCGTCGGGAAGTCGGGCTCGCCGGCGCCGAAGCCGATGACCGGGCGGCCCTCGGCCTTCAGCGCCTTGGCCTTGGCGTCGACCGCGAGCGTCGCGGACTCGGCGATGCCGCCGATGCGGGCGGAGACCCGGCCGCGGGGGCGGTCCTCGGCGGGGACGGTGGGGGCGGCGGTCTCGGACGCGCTCTGCTCGCTCACGTGCCGCATCTTCCCACCTCCCGCGCGGCCACCGGCGCAGGTGCCCGCGTGCCGGACAGGTCGCCGTGCCGGACGGGCCCCCTGCCGGAAGCGTCGGAGGGCGGCCGGGAGCGCATTCGACCTGCACCCTGCGGGCCACGTACACTCGGGGCGGTGGTTGACGGCTGCCATGCTGCGGCACGCCCTCGGTGCTCCGAGGTCGCGCGGACGGCTGGCCGCCTCCGACCCCGAAGGGCAGTGGCGCAATTGGCAGCGCACCGGTCTCCAAAACCGGCGGTTGTGGGTTCGAGTCCCTCCTGCCCTGCGGTTACCGCAGCACACCGACCGCACCGGTCCGGCCCCGGCCGTCCGGCGCACCAGCGCGGTGCACCCCGACCGGGCGCGCCGACGACGACCGACAGGGACCAGACGACGTGACCCAGACCCGGACGGGCGAGCCCGACGGCCGCGACGAGCGCGACCGCAAGGACCGCTCGAAGCCGGCCCGCAAGGGGCTGTTCGCGCGGCTCGCGCTGTTCCTGCGCCAGGTGGTCGCCGAGCTGAAGAAGGTCGTGCGCCCCACGCGCAAGGAGCTGGTCACCTACACCTCCGTGGTGCTGGTCTTCGTGCTCGTGGTGATGGTCTACGTCTCGGCCCTCGACTTCGGCTTCCGCGAGCTGGTCGGCTGGGCCTTCGGCAACGGCGACTGAGTCGCCACGCGGCCCCCGGGCCGCGCCGCAGCACGTCCGAGCAACGAGGGAAGCAGGTCCGCACCGTGTCCGAGCAGTCAGAGCGCACACCCGCCGACGAGGTCGACGAGGGCACCGACGCGCTCACCGTCCAGGAGGCCGACCTCCAGGCCGCCGAGGCGCACGACGCCGCCGAGGCGTCCGACGAGGACGCCGCGGACGAGGCGAGCACGGACGAGGCCGACACCGAGGACGACACCGAGGACGCCACCGAGGACACGACCGGCGAGCCCGACGAGGACGTCGACCCCGTCGAGGAGTTCAAGGCGAACCTGCGGGCGCAGGTCGGCGACTGGTACGTCATCAACTCCTACGCGGGGTACGAGAACCGCGTGAAGGCCAACCTCGAGAACCGGATCTCCTCGCTGAACATGGAGGACTACATCTTCGGTGTCGAGGTGCCCATGGAGGAGGTCACCGAGATCAAGAACGGCGTGCGCAAGCAGGTGCGCCGCGTCCGGGTCCCGGGCTACGTCCTCGTCCGGATGGACCTCACCGACGAGTCGTGGGGCGCCGTCCGGCACACCCCGGGCGTCACCGGGTTCGTCGGGCACACCCACCAGCCCGTGCCGCTGAGCATCGACGAGGTGTTCTCGATGCTCGCGCCGACGCTGGAGGTCAAGGAGACCGCGGCCGCCGGCGGCGGCGCGGGCGGCGGCGCCAAGGCCGCCGAGCCCACCGTGGTCGACTTCGAGGTCGGCGAGTCCGTCACCGTGATGGAGCCGCCGTTCGAGACCCTCCCGGCCACCATCACCGAGATCAACCCCGACTCGCAGAAGCTGAAGGTCCTCGTGTCGATCTTCGGCCGCGAGACCCCGGTCGAGCTCGGTTTCAACCAGGTCGCCAAGATCTGACCCCCCAGAGCCCCGGACGGCGCCCAACCGCCCGGCAGCACCACCGAAGCACTCACGACTGAAGGACTCGAGAGCACATGCCTCCCAAGAAGAAGGTCTCCGGCCTGATCAAGCTCCAGATCAACGCCGGTGCCGCGACCCCCGCGCCGCCGATCGGCCCCGCGCTGGGTCAGCACGGCGTCAACATCATGGAGTTCTGCAAGGCGTACAACGCGGCGACCGAGTCGCAGCGCGGCAACGTCATCCCGGTGGAGATCACGGTCTACGAGGACCGCTCCTTCACCTTCATCACCAAGACCCCGCCGGCCGCCGAGCTGATCAAGAAGGCCGCCGGCGTCGACAAGGGGTCCGGCGAGCCGCACAAGACCAAGGTCGCCAAGCTCACGAACGAGCAGGTCCGCGAGATCGCGCAGACCAAGCTCGAGGACCTCAACGCCAACGACATCGACGCCGCGGCGAAGATCATCGCCGGTACCGCCCGCTCGATGGGCATCACCGTCGAGGGCTGAGGCTCCGCCCCCGCACGACCAGCACCACCAGTGGCAGGGCCCGCGCTGGCCCCCCGACCACGACTGCCAGCAGCACGACGAGACAGAGAGCAGGAACCATGCGCAGCAAGAGCTACCGCGCCGCCGCCGAGAAGATCGACCGCGACCGGCTGCACGCCCCCCTCGAGGCCGTGCGCCTCGCCAAGGAGACGGCGACCACGAAGTACGACTCCACCGTCGAGGTCGCGATGCGCCTCGGCGTCGACCCCCGCAAGGCCGACCAGATGGTCCGCGGCACGGTCAACCTCCCCCACGGCACCGGCAAGACCGCTCGAGTCCTGGTCTTCGCCAACGGTGACAAGGCCGAGGCCGCCCGCGCGGCCGGCGCCGACCACGTGGGCTCCGACGACCTGATCGAGAAGGTGGCCGCCGGCTTCACCGACTTCGACGCGGCCGTCGCCACCCCCGACCTGATGGGCAAGGTCGGGCGGCTGGGCAAGGTCCTGGGCCCCCGCGGCCTGATGCCGAACCCGAAGACCGGCACGGTGACCATGGACGTCGCCAAGGCGGTGCAGGACATCAAGGGCGGCAAGATCGAGTTCCGCGTCGACAAGCACGCCAACCTGCACTTCATCATCGGCAAGGCGTCCTTCGACGAGAAGAACCTGGTCGAGAACTACGCAGCCGCCCTCGAGGAGGTGCTGCGGCTCAAGCCGTCGTCCTCCAAGGGCCGGTACGTCATGAAGACCACGTTCTCCACGACGATGGGCCCGGGCATCCCGGTCGACCCGGCCAAGACCCGCAACCTGCTGGTCGAGGACGCCGCCGCCGAGGCCTGAGCCTCCCGGCGGGTCCCCCCGCACCACCACGACGCCCCCGTCGGCCCCGGCCGGTGGGGGCGTCGTCGCGTCCGGTGGGACCCCGGTTGGGCCCGCGGACCCGTGCGCGTCGGGCACCCGCCGGGGCACGGTGTGCGCTCGCGTCCCGCGCACGGCGGGACAGGCAGGAGGCGCCCGATGCCCGCGACCGCCCTCGACGACCTCGCCGGCGCGCGGATCACGACCGTCCGCCGGGCGGTGCTGCCCGGGGACGGTGCGACCGCGACCGGTCCGCTCGAGCTCGTCTTCGACTACACCCGCGCCCGGACGCTGCGGGCCTCGTCCGGCGGCGGGCTGGACGTCGAGCTCGGCCCGTGGCGGGCCCCGGCCGGACCGGGGCGCTGGGAGCTCGCCGACGTGCCGGCCGACGGCGCGGGGACGCTGCGCGGCGCGACCGTGCTGGGCGTGGAGTGGGAGCACGACGGCACCGGGACGCCGGTCGGCGTCCGCGTGCTGCTCGCGCACGGCGGCCAGCTGGCGGTGCGGGTCGCGGGCGGCGACCTGCACGTGCGCGCCGAGCACCGCTCCTGACGCCGGCGCTCAGCCCGCGGGCCGTCCCCCGGCGGTGGTGAACCGGGCGGCCAGCACCGTCGCCGCCTCCCGCAGCTCCGCCGGCCCGACCACCTCGAGGTCGGCGTCGAACATCGCGACCGTCGCCAGCAGGCCCGTCCACGACCAGGAGCCGAGCACGACCCGGCTGCGGTCCGGTGCCAGCGCCTCGACCAGCGAGTCGCGCGGCAGCCAGCGCGTCACCAGGTCGGCCGGGGCGTGCACGACCACCTCGCCGCGGCACGGCCACTGCTGGGCGGCGAGGCCCTCGAACCGCGAGGCGACGAAGGTCGCGACGTCGCCCTCGGGGAGCGGGCGCGGGGCGAAGCGCGGACCGGTCGGCGTGCGGGGGGTGACCCGGTCGACCCGGAAGGTGCGCCAGTCCGCCCGGTCCAGGTCGAACGCGACGAGGTACCAGCGCCCGCCCCAGGTGACCAGGTGGTGCGGCTCGACCCGCCGCGGCGGCGACCACCCGCGCTCGCCCGCGTCCTGCGCGCCGCGGCCGGAGGCGCCGGCGTAGTCGAAGCGCAGCACCTCGCGCGCCCGCACGGCGCCGCCGAGCGC
>NZ_BAAHAF010000067.1:0-1333 GCF_054777815.1 Angustibacter speluncae
GCCGCCGCCGTCCGCCGGGTGGCCGTGCTCGCGCGCCGCCGCACCGGCTCGCGCTCGCTCGCGACGTTCCTCGCGGTCCGCCAGGTCGCGGCGCGCGGCGGGCTGACCCGCACCACCGCCCTGGTCACCGCCGTCACCGTGGTCGCCGGGTTCGCCGCCGCGGCATGGAGCCTCACCGGCCAGCAGCGCCAGGCGCAGGCCGGGGTCGACGTCGGTGCCGACCGGGTCGCCGTCGTCGGGCCGCTGGCGGTGCCCGATCTGCTGGCCGCGACCGCGCGCGCCGATCCCGACGGACGCTGGGCGATGGCCGCCGCCGAGCGGCGCGTCGACGAGCGACCCGAGGCCTCCCTGCTCGCCGTCGACTCCGACCGGCTCGACGCCGTGGTGGCCCGGCTGCCGCGCGGCGCGGCGCTGCCGCCCGGGACCGGCGCCCGGCTCGTCCCCGACGACGTGGTGGCCCCGCTCGAGGTGCGCGGGTCGCGGTTCGAGGTGCCGGTGGTGCTGCTCGCCGACACCGTCGACCTCGCCCTCCAGCTGCACCTGCGGGGCACCACGGCGGCCGGCGAGGCGGTGACGATCGACCTGGGCGAGCCGCCGGCGGAGGAGACCGTCCTCGGCGCGACGACGAACGCCTGCGCGGACGGCTGCACGATCAGCCAGGCCGTGCTCGTCCGGCGCGGCGGGGTCGGGTCGGTCACCGGCGTGCTCACCCTCGGCGCGCTGTCGGTCGACGGCACCGAGGTCGACGGCTTCGCGCCCCGCGACTGGCGGCCCGCCCGCGTCGACGAGCGCGAGGTCGACTCGAGCACCACCGGCACCGTCGAGCGGCTCCCCGGCGGCGGGCTCGTGATGACGTTCAGCGCGAACCCCTCGGCGAGCCCCGGCGTGGTGCGGCGCGACGTCCCGGCAGCGCTGCCGGCCGTGCTCGTCACCGGGACGCCGCTGCGTCCCCTCGGCGTCCGCCAGCTGGCGCGGGGCACCGGTCTGGACGGCGGTGAGATCAACCTCGAGGTCCTCGGCGACGAGGCGACCGTCCCGCGGATCGCCGCGGGCGCCCTGGTCGACCTCGACCTGGCGGCCCGGCTCGAGCCGCCCCGCACCGACCGCGTCGAGCGGCAGGTCTGGCTCGGGCCGGACGCGCCCGCGGACGCCGTCCAGCGGCTCGAGGAGGCCGGGCTCGAGGTGCTCGAGGTCCGCACCCGCGCCGAGCGGCTCGAGCGGCTCGACGCGAGCGAACCCGCCCGGGGCCTGGTGCTGCTGCTCGCCGTCGGCGCGGCCGTCCTGCTCGTGGGCGCCTGCGGCGTCGCGACGGCGCTCGCCGCGACCGCCCGCC
>NZ_BAAHAF010000068.1:0-10041 GCF_054777815.1 Angustibacter speluncae
CTGCTCGCGGCGCTGCGTCCCCGGCGCCGCCGTCACCTCGCCCTCGGCCCGGACGACCGGGTGTGGGTGGGCTCAGGCGACCTGGCCCGGCTGGTCCGCACCTGGGTGGGCGACCTGCCCGGCGTCCTGGAGGCCCGCGCCGGCGGCACCCGCCGTGCCCTGCGCGTCGACGTCACGACCACCGCGTCGGCGACCGCACCCGTGCAGCAGCAGGTCACCGAGCGCGTCCGCGCCCTGGTCGCCGACGTGCGCCCGCAGCCCCGCGTGCGGGTCCGGGTGCGGACGGGGGGTGCGCGATGAGCCGCGCCGCCGCCGTCGGCGACCGCCTGGTCGCCGCGCTGCTCGGGCTGGTCCTGCTTGCCGCCGGCGCCCTGGTGGTCGCCTGGCGCGCGGGCTGGGCGGAGCAGCTGCTGCCCGCCGGCCCGACCGGCGACGGGTGGTCCGACCGGCTGCCCGCACCGGACGCCGGTTCGGCGGTCTCGGCGCCCTGGTGGCCCTGGGCCTGTCTCGGCGTCGCCGTGGTGCTGGTGCTGCTCGGTCTGCGCTGGCTGGTGGCCCACCTGCCCGGCCGCGTCGACAGGCGCCTGCGGCTCGACGGGTCCGACGCCTCGGGCCGGCTCGAGGCCGATCTCGGGACGGTGGCCGACGCCGCGGCCGCCGACCTCGCCCGCCACGACGCCGTGCGGTCGGCCGACGGTCGCTGCCGCCAGGACGCGGGACGCCGCTTCGTCGACCTGGCGGCGACCGTCGACCCGCACGCCGACCTGGCGTCGGTGCGTGCGGCGGCTGACGACACGGTCGCCCGCCTCGGTGAGGCGCTCGGGGACGCCGCGCCCGTCCGGGTCCGGGTCCGGGTCGGCCGCACCGACCGGGAGCCGGCCCGCCGGGTGACCTAGGTCGCGACGCGCCGAAGGCGGTCGTCGGGCGAGAGCCCGGCGGCCGCACCGACGCGTCCGGAGGCCTTGTCGGGCACCGGGCGCGCGGGCACGATCGGCGGGTGAGCCCCGTCCCGTACTCGGCCGAGACCAGCACGCACCCCGAGACGCTGCAGCAGTGGCGCACGTGGCTCGCCGAGCACCACGCCCGCGGTGCCGGGGTGTGGGTCGTGCAGTGGAAGCGGGCGACGGGCCGGCCGGCCGTCGGCTACGAGGAGCTCGTGGTCGAGGCGCTGGCGTGGGGCTGGATCGACAGCACGAACGGCACCGTCGACGCCGGGCGGAGCCGGATGTGGTTCGCGCCGCGCCGGCCGACCAGCGGCTGGGCGCGACCCAACAAGCTCCGCGTCGAGCGGCTGCTCGCCGAGGGCCGGATGCAGCCGGCCGGCCGGGCGGCGATCGACGTCGCGAGGGCGAACGGCGCGTGGACCCTGCTCGACGACGTCGAGGACCTCGTCGTGCCGGACGACCTCGCGTCCGCCCTCGCCGAGCACCCGGGCGCCCGGGAGACCTGGGACGCGTTCCCCCGCACCGTGCGTCGCGCCGCCCTGGTGCACCTCGTGGAGGCCAGGCGGCCGGACACCCGGGCCCGCCGCGTCGGCGAGGTCGCGGGGGCCACCGCGCGCGGGGAGCGTCCCGTCCGGCCCTGACGCGGGTCAGCCCCGCAGGTCGGGGAAGTCGTCCTCCCAGAACTCGCCGTCGACGCGCTCGGTGCCCTCCGGGTGCCGCTGCGCGTCGGAGGCCCGCAGCTCGACCCGGCGGATCTTGCCGCTGATGGTCTTCGGCAGCTCGGCGAACTCCAGCCGGCGCACCCGCTTGTACGGCGCGAGGTGCTCGCGGGAATGGGCGAACACCGACCGCGCGGTCTCCGCTGTCGGCTCGTGCGCCGCGGTCAGCACCACGTACGCCTTGGGCACGGCCAGGCGCAGCGGGTCCGGCGACGGCACGACCGCGGCCTCGGCGACCGCCGGGTGCTCGATCAGCACGCTCTCGAGCTCGAACGGGCTGATCCGGTAGTCCGAGGCCTTGAACACGTCGTCCGAGCGTCCGACGTAGGTGAGGTAGCCGTCCGCGTCGCGGCGGGCGACGTCGCCGGTGTGGTAGCAGCCGTCGCGCATCGCCTCGGCGTCGCGCTCCGGGTCGCC
Source organism: Angustibacter speluncae (assembly GCF_054777815.1). NCBI lineage: Bacteria > Bacillati > Actinomycetota > Actinomycetes > Kineosporiales > Kineosporiaceae > Angustibacter > Angustibacter speluncae. The sequence continues at coordinate 2,081 of NZ_BAAHAF010000068.1, forward strand.
GTGGTACCCGACCATCAGGCCGACCGGGCGGTCGGCGAGGTCGATGCAGATCTCGCCCTCGACGTCGTCGCCCTCGAGCCGCTCGCCGGTGGCCGGGTCGACGAGCACGACCGGGTAGCCGGGCAGCGGGCGCCCCATCGCCCCGGGCACCACGCGCTGGCCCGGCGAGTTCGACACCATCACCGTGGTCTCGGTCTGGCCGAACCCGTCGCGGATCGTGACGCCCCAGGCCTGCTCGACCTGCGCGATCACCTCGGGGTTCAGCGGCTCGCCCGCGCCGACCACCTTCGTCGGCGGGTTGCGCAGCGAGGCCAGGTCGCTCTGGATCAGCATCCGCCACACGGTCGGCGGGGCGCAGAAGCTGGTGACGCCGACGCGCTCCACCACCGCGAGCAGGCCGGCGGCGTCGAAGCGCGGCTGGTTCACCACCAGGATCGTGGCCTCGGCGATCCACGGCGCGAACACGTTCGACCACGCGTGCTTCGCCCACCCGGGCGAGGAGATGTTCAGGTGCACGTCGCCGGGCTCGAGCCCGATCCAGTAGGCCGTCGTGAGGTGCCCGACCGGGTACGAGGTGTGGGTGTGCTCGACGAGCTTCGGGCGCGAGGTGGTGCCGCTGGTGAAGTACAGCAGCAGGGTGTCGTCGGCACCGGTCGGGCCGTCCGGCTCGAAAACATCTGCGGCCGAACGTGATTCGTCGTAGTCGTGCCAACCCTCGGGGACGGCGGTACGCGCCCGGCCCGGGACGGCGACGCGGGTGTAGGCGCCCTCGACGCCGTCGAGCTTGCCGGTGTCGCCGGCGCCGACAACCGCGTGCCGGGCGTCGCCGCGCTCGACCCGGTCGCGCAGGTCGGCCGTGCCCAGCAGGGGCGTGCACGGGATCATCACGGCGCCGAGCCGGATGCAGGCGAGGATCGTCTCCCACAGCTCGACCTGGTTGCCCAGCATCAGCAGCACCCGGTCGCCGCGGCGCACCCCGAGCCCGCGCAGCCACGACGCGACCTGCCGCGACCGCCGCGCCATCTCGGCCCAGGTGACCTGCTGGTCGTCGGCCCCGTCGTCGACCACCCACAGCGCCGGCTCGTCCGCGCGCGGACCGGCCGCGACGGCGTCGAACCAGTCCTCGGCGAAGTTGAAGTGCTCGAACCGCGGCCACGCGAACTCGGCCCGTGCCGTGGCGTAGTCGTCGCGCAGCTCGACCAGCCGGTCGCGCGCCTGCCGGAACCGCTCCGTCGCGTCGGTCATGCGGCTCATCCTGCCCCTCGCGCGGGCAGGATGGTGGTGTGGGCTTCCCGCCGGCACGGTTCGACGACGACGTCCGCGCGCACCTCGACCGGGTCGGTGAGGTGTTCGCGGTGCGCGACGCGGCGACCCAGGACTCGGGCAACGTCGCCTACGGCGTGCGGGTCGACGGCGCGGACTGGTTCGTCAAGACCGCCGGGCTGGTCGACGACCCGACGCCGCAGGCCTTCGCGCAGCGGGTCGCGCTGCTGGAGAACGCCGCCCGGGTCGCCTCGTCGGTGGCGCACCCGGCGCTGCCGGCGCCGACGGTGCTGGTGCCCGCCGGCCGGCAGGGACCGGTGCTCGTGCGGCCCTGGGTGCCGGGTGAGGTGCTGCACGTGCCGGTGGAGCGGCGCGGGGAGCCGGGGAACGCGCGGGACCGGTTCCTGGCGCTGCCGCTGCCCGGCGCGCTGGCGGCGCTGTCGACGGTCGTCGACGCGCACGTCGCGCTCGCGGCGGCGGGCTGGGTCGCGGGCGACCTCTACCTCGGCTGCCTGCTGCACGACGTCGGCGCGGGCACCACGTCGCTGGTCGACCTCGACGAGTACCACCGCGGCCCGGTGGTGAACCGGGTCGGCGAGATGACCGGGTCGCGGACGGTGATGTCGCCGGAGGAGCGCACGCGCGGTGCCGTGGTCGACCAGCGCAGCACGGTGTTCACGCTCGCCCGGATCGCGCTCGTGCTGCTCGGGGACGGCTCCGGCGACCCCGCGACGTTCCGCGCCGGTGAGCCCCTCCTGGCGGTGCTGCGCCGCGCCACCGCCCCGGAGCCGGACGACCGGCACCCCGACGTCGCGTCGTTCGCGGCGGCGTGGGCGGCCGCGGTCAGCTCGTCGCCACCCGCGCCCGCGAGGTGACCTGCAGCTGCACGCCGTCGGACCACGCCTCGAGCGCCCAACCGATCAGTGGCGGCTCGACCGTGGCCCGCAGCGTCACCACGGCCGTGCGCCCGTCCGGCGTGCCCGTGCCGGGCGCGACCGCGAGGTCGTCGAACTTGGTCCAGGCGCGGCGGTCGTCGAGGTAGCCCTCGACGGCGTCGCGCACCGAGCGGTCGCTCACCGGCACCGACCCGGGCTCCGCCCCGCCGCCGAAGTAGACGTCCTCGGCGATCTCGTCGGCGGCGTCGAGCGCCGCCGCGTCGGCCGCCTCGAGCAGCCGCTTGCGCTCCAGGTGCACCTGCGAGGCGCTCACCACGGTGAGCACGAGGGCGATCGCGATCGCGGAGTAGGCGATGACGAGCAGCACCACCTGGCCGTCGTCGCCGCCGGCACGCACCGCCGCGAGGCGCCGGCGCAGGGCGGCGCTCACCCGCTCGTCCCGGCGAACCGCTCGACCACCGACTCGCCGGTCGCGCGGACGGGCACCCGGGTCGGGACGACGGCGTCGACGAACGCGGGGACGCCCGGCAGCACGACCTCGACCTGCACCGTGACGCTCACCCGGGTCTCGGGTGCGGTGCACGGGTCGGCCGAGCACACGACCTCGACGTCGGGCCGCGGGTCGTCGGCATCGGCCAGGCCCTGGTCGCGCAGCGCCAGGGCCACCACGGCGTCGACCCGCTGCGCCGCCTGCTCCTCGTCGTCGGCGCGGGCCAGCACCCGGGCGGCCTCGCGGGAGGCGCCCTCGACGGCGAACGCCGCGGCCTGCACCTGGCCGAGGCAGACCACCAGGTACACCACCGGCACGAGCAGCAGCACCCCGAGCGAGACGAACTCCAGGACGGCGCTGCCCTCGTCACCGCCCAGGCGCTCGAGCCGACTGAGGACCCGCGTCACGGCGCAGCCACCTCCTGGACGCCGTGACCGGTCAGGTCGAGCCCCCGGTTCGGGCCGAGCAGCCCGACGACCGGCAGCGGCGACCGCACCCGCACCTGCACGACGGCGACGCCGTCGACCGTCGTGGTGGTGGCGGTGACGTCGTCGGCGTAGCGCGGCGACAGCGACAGGCCGATCAGCTCGCGGGTGCGGGCGGCGCCGTCGGCGGGCGTGCGGTCGGCGAGGGCGCCGAACCGCGCTCCCTCGGACGCGCAGTCGACCAGGGTGTTGCGCACGTGCAGCACGACGGCGAGCTGCACCACGCCGACGAACAGCAGCGTCAGCAGCGCGCCGACGAGCACGAAGTCGACCACGGCCGACCCCTCGTCACCGCCCCGCCGCGGCTGGCCCCGCACGACGGCTCAGAAGTTCGTGACGCGGTTCATCGCCTCGGTGAACACCTGCTCGAGCTGGTCGCCCGCCAGCGCCCAGATGCCGATGACGAGGCCGGCGGTCATCAGGGTGACCATCACCCAGCCCGGCACGTCGCCGCGCTCCGGCTGGTCGCGGACGGCGTCGAGCCGGCGGCGCAGGGCGCGGCCGATCGTGGTCGTGCTCATGCGTGTTCCCCCTTGTTCCGGGTGCTGGTGGCCACTCGTCCCACCTCGTCAGCCGAGGTCCAGGCTCAGCACCGCGAGCCCAGGGTAGACGGCGAAGACGACCGTGACCGGCAGCACGAGGAACACCACCGGCACCATCATCGCGATCTCCTTCTTGCCGCCGGTCTCCATCAGCTCGCGCCGACCGGCCTCGCGGACGTCCTGCGCCTGCGCGCGCAGCACGTCGGCGAGCGGGGTGCCGCGCTCGACGGCGACGGCCACGCCGTCGACGAACCGGACCAGGATCGGCAGGCTGGTGCGCGCGGCCAGGCCCTCGAGCGCCTCGACCAGGGTCGCCCCGGCGCGCGCGTCGGCGAGGGTGCGGCGCAGCTCGACGGCGAGCTCGCCGCTGGTGGTGCGCGCGACCCGCTCGAGGGCCCCGACCGGCCCCTCGCCCGCGCCGACCGACAGCGCGAGCAGCTCGGCCACGGTGGGGAACTCGGTGAGGATGCGCTCCTCGCGCCGGCGCACGGCGCGGCTGAGCAGCTGGTCGCGGCCGAACACGCCGACGAGCAGGCCGATCACCACCATCGCCAGCATCGGCAGCGGGTTGAGTCCCTGGCGGGCGCCGACGAGGGCGGCGCCGCCGAGCCCCGCCGCCAGCCCCAGGGCGCCGCCCACCACCTGCTGGGCGCGGAACTGCTCGACCGTGGTGGTGCCGCCGAGCTGGTCGAGCCGGCGGCGGACGGTGCCCGGCCCGCCGCTGAGCCGCTCGACCCAGCGCACGGCGTCGCCCATCACCGGGCGGAGCAGCCGCTCGAGCACGCCGAACGGCGTGCGGGCGGGCGCCTGGCGCAGCAGCGTGGACGGGGCGGCGACGTCGCGGACGTACGGCGCCAGCCGGTCGTCGAGGGTCGGTCGGCGCATCGCGGGCAGCCGCACCAGCACGAGCCAGGCGCCGAGGCCGCCCAGCAGCCCGATGAGGGCACCGGTGAGGACGGGGGTCACCGCAGCACCCTCGTCTCCTCGGGCAGCCGCCCGACCCGCACCATCACGCGGTACGCGACGACGGACAGCACGCCGCCGACGGCGAGCACGAGCACACCGGTGGGGCTGTTGTACGCGTCGACCGCCTCGGGGCGCGACGCCAGCAGTGCCAGCACGACCCAGGGCGCGGCGACGGCGAGCCGGGCCGCGTTCACCGTCCAGCTCTGCCGGGCCTCGAGCTCGGCACGGGTGCGGGCGTCGTCGCGCAGGAACGCCGACAGCGTGCGCAGCAGCCGCCCCAGGTCGCTGCCGCCGACCTCGCGGGTCAGCCGCAGAGCCTCGACGATGCGGTCGGCCACGGGATCGGCGAGCCGGTCCTTGAGCCGGTCGAGGCAGTCGGTGAAACGCCCTGTCGCGCGGTAGTCCTCACCGAACTCCCGGAACGCCGGACGCAGCTCGACCGGGCCGCGGTCGCCGAGCTGGGCCAGCGCCTCGGGCAGCGACAGGCCCGCGCGGATGCCCGAGGTGAGGTGGTCGACCGCCTCGGGCCACAGGTCGCGCACCATCGTCCGCCGCCGCCGGGCGCGGGCCCGCACCAGCGCGATCGGCGCCCACCCGCCGAGCGCGCCGAAGCAGAGCGCGATCGGCGGGGACGACGACACGGCCAGCACCAGCAGCGCGGCGGCGAGCGCGGCGGCGACGCAGGTGAGCAGCAGCGCCCGCGGCCCGACCGTGGCCATGTCCGCCTGGTGCAGCTCGTCCTGCAGCCGGGTGCTCCACGTCGTGGCACCGGGGTCGGGGGGCGTCCGCGGCGACGGCGTCCAGGCCGACCACCAGACGCAGAACAGCCCCGTGCCGAGCAGCAGTCCGACGAGAACCCCCATCTGTCAACGGCTCTCGTGGCGCAGGAGGCGGGCGAGGTCGATGCCGACCCGCTCGAACCGGTCGGGGTGGGGCGGGTAGCCGTCAGCACGCACGAGCTGGCCGTGGCGGGTGGTGAACACGTCGGCGGTCTCGACGACGTCCTGCTCGACCCGGCCCGGCACCGCCACGACCTCGCGCACCCGTCGGGTGCCGTCGGCGTCGAGGGCGAGGTGCACCACGAGGTCGACGCACCCCGCGACGGTCGGGACGACGAACTTCGACCCCACGTTCTCGCCGGCGAGCAGCGGCAGCGTGCACATCTTCGTGATGGCCTCGCGCGCGCTGTTCGCGTGGATGCTCGCCATGCCCGGCAACCCGCTGTTGAGCGCGATGAGCAGGTCGAGGCTCTCGGCCTGCCGCACCTCGCCGACGACGATGCGGCTGGGCCGCATGCGCAGCGCCTCCTTCACCAGGCGCCGCAGCGGGATCTCGCCGGTGCCCTCGAGGTTGGCCTGCCGGCACTGCAGCGAGACGCAGTCGCGCAGAGGGATCTTCAGCTCGAAGACCTCCTCGCAGGTGATGACGCGCTCACGGGGCGGGATGGAGGCGGCCAGGCAGTTGAGCATCGTGGTCTTGCCGGCCTGGGTGCCGCCCGACACCAGGACGTTCAGCCCGGCCGCGACGGCGGCGTCGAGCAGGTCGGCGCACTGGCGGGTCAGCGTCCCGAGCCCGACGAGGTCGTCGAGCCGGTCGGCCTTGACGACGAACTTGCGGATGTTGACCGCCCAGTGGCGCCGCGTGATGTCGGGGATGACGACGTGCAGCCGGCTGCCGTCGCTCAGCATGGCGTCGACGAACGGGCTCGAGAGATCGACCCGGCGGCCGGACGTCTTCAGCATCCGCTCGACCAGGTCGCGCACCTGGTCGTGGGTGAGGATCGTCGTGGTGAGCTCGGGGACGCCGTCGCGGGCCACGAAGACCTTGCCCGGCTCGTTGATCCAGACCTCCTCGACCCGCGGGTCGTCGAGGTACTGCTGCAGCGGGCCCAGGCCGGCCACGACGTCGAGCACGCTCTTGATCGCGGCGCCCGCGTCGTGCAGCGGCGGAAGGCCGCCGGACAGCGAGCGGGCGTCGTAGTCGGCGACCGCCTCCTCGACCAGGCGCCGCACGTCGCCGGAGTCGCGGGCGGGGTCGACGCCGCGGCGGCGGATGAGCTCGCGGACCTCGTCCTCGACGATGCTCACGGCGTCCACGCCGACTCCCCCCTGCCGTCCGCGACGCCCCCTGCGCCACGGCCGGGCGCGAGTATGCCAAACCGCACCGACGCGCACCAACCTCCGTCTCCGGCGTCCATCCGGACGGGTGCACGACCTCACCCGGCGAGGCGGCCGCCGCGCGAGTAGGTTCGACGCCCGGCGCGGCACCCGCGCCACCGGCACCACGGGAGGTCCCGCCATGTCCGACAGCACGAGCCCGTTCTGGTCGCAGCAGCGGCGCGCCGACCTCGACGGCGCGCACGACGAGCCCGTGACGGGGTGGGAGGCGCAGACCTACCACGCGCTCGGCGCCGTCGACGCGCCACCGCGTCCCGCCGACGACCTGAGAGACCTGCCCACCGGCGAGGCGTCCGCCGACGCGCCGACGCGCACGGCCGTGATCACCTCCGACGACGCCGACCACGACCTCGCCGACGAGCGGGCCGACGAGCGGGCCGACGAGCGGGCCGACGAGCGGGCCGACGAGCGGGCCGACGAGCGGGCCGACGAGCGGGCCGACGAGCGGGCCGACGACGTGTTCCCGGACCCGGAGCCCGCTCCGGGCCCGACGCCCGGCCCGAGCCACGAGCCGCCGGCGCCCGCACCGGTGCCCGAGCCGTCCCCGGTGCCCGAGCCCTCACCCGTGCCGGAGCCGTCGCCGGACCCGCTGCCCTCCCCCGCGCCGCCCGACCCGGCGCCGGTGCCCGAGCCGACCCCCACGCCCGACCCGAGCCCGGTGCCGCCGCCGGCCGACCCGACCGACCAGTGGCGCGAGCTGTCGTGGCGGTTCGTCGACGACCCCCGCGCCGCGGTCGACGCCGCCGCCGAGCTGGTGCAGCGCGCGGTGGAGCAGCAGGTCGGCCTCACCGTCGCCGACGGGTCGAGCAGCGACACCGAGCAGCTGCGGCAGGTCTTCACCCGCCTGCGCGACCTGCACGGTCGCCTCAGCGGCTGAGCCGCGCACCGAGAGCGCACGAGAGGGGCGTCCCGTCGAGCGGGACGCCCCTCGTGTGCGCTTCGGGGGTCAGGTCAGCGGAAGCCGCGGGACGAGAAGTCGGCGGCCGACCGCTTGCGGCCGGCGCCGGACGGCTTCGAGCCCGCGATGCGGGCGCCGGGCTGCGAGGCCGCGCCGCCGGAGCGGCCGCCCTTCGACTGGCCCTGCGCCTTCGGCTGGCCGCCGGAGCGACCACCGCCACCGCCACCGCCACGACGGCGACCGC
>NZ_BAAHAF010000069.1:0-43618 GCF_054777815.1 Angustibacter speluncae
GCGGGCGGCCGCGGTGGTGCGCGCGGTGCGCGCCGCCGACACCGCCCCCGTGCGGACGGCACCGGCCGACGGGCGCCCCGAGGTGCCCGTGCTCGACCCCGCCGCCTCGCTGCACCTGCTGCGCTCGGCGGCGGCCCAGCGCCGCCGGGTCTGGGTCGCGACGAGCGACCCGACCGGGTCGGTCTCGCGCCGCCTGGTCGAGCCGCTGAGCGTCGACAGCGGCCGGATCAGCGTGCTCGACGTGCACAGCGGGGGCCTGCGGACCCTGTCGCTGCACCGCCTCGCGGGCGTGCTGGAGGTCCCCTGACGCCCCGCCGACGGTGGCTGTCGGCGACCCGACCTAGCATCGTGGGGTGAGCGACGGCCCCCTGATCGTGCAGAGCGACAAGACGCTGCTGCTCGAGGTCGACCACACCCGCGCCGACGAGTGCCGCCGGGCGATCGCGCCGTTCGCCGAGCTCGAGCGGGCCCCCGAGCACGTGCACACCTACCGGCTGACGCCGCTCGGCCTGTGGAACGCGCGCGCCGCAGGGCACGACGCCGAGCAGGTCGTCGACGTGCTGATGGAGTTCTCCCGCTACCCCGTGCCGCACGCGCTGCTCGTCGACGTCGCCGAGACGATGGCGCGGTACGGCCGGCTCGAGCTGGTCGCCCACCCGGTGCACGGCCTGGTGCTGCACGCCGTCGACGTGCCGGTGCTCGAGGAGGTGCTGCGCTCGAAGAAGGTCGCGCCGCTGGTCGGCGCCCGGGTCGAGCCCGACACCGTCGTCGTGCACCCCAGCGAGCGCGGCCAGCTCAAGCAGGTCCTGCTCAAGCTGGGCTGGCCGGCCGAGGACCACGCCGGGTACGTCGACGGCGAGGCGCACCCGATCGCGCTCCAGGAGGACGGCTGGACGATGCGGCCGTACCAGCGGGCGGCGGTCGAGGGGTTCTGGCACGGCGGGTCCGGCGTGGTCGTCCTGCCCTGCGGCGCCGGCAAGACGATCGTCGGCGCCGGCGCGATGGCGCAGGCGTCGAGCACCACGCTGATCCTCGTGACCAACACGGTCGCGGCCCGGCAGTGGAAGGACGAGCTGGTGCGGCGCACCAGCCTCACCGAGGACGAGATCGGCGAGTACTCGGGCACCCGCAAGGAGATCCGGCCCGTCACGATCGCGACCTACCAGGTGCTCACCACCCGGCGGAAGGGCGCGTACACGCACCTGGAGCTGCTCGACGCGCGCGACTGGGGCCTGGTCGTCTACGACGAGGTGCACCTGCTGCCCGCGCCGATCTTCCGGATGACCGCCGACCTGCAGGCGCGGCGCCGGCTCGGGCTGACGGCGACGCTGGTCCGCGAGGACGGTCGCGAGGGCGAGGTCTTCTCGCTGATCGGGCCCAAGCGCTACGACGCCCCGTGGAAGGACATCGAGCACCAGGGCTACATCGCGCCCGCCGACTGCGTCGAGGTGCGCGTCACGCTGCCCGAGCGCGAGCGGCTGGTCTACGCCACCGCCGAGCCGCAGGACCGGTACCGGCTGTGCGCCACCTCGCCGGAGAAGACCGCGGTGGTCGAGCGGCTGCTGGCCCGGCACGCGGGCGAGCAGGCGCTGGTGATCGGGCAGTACATCGACCAGCTCGACGACCTCGGCGACCGGCTCGACGCGCCCGTCATCAAGGGCGAGACCCCGGTGGCCCAGCGGCAGCGGCTGTTCGACGCGTTCCGCGCCGGCGAGATCCCCACCCTGGTCGTGAGCAAGGTGGCCAACTTCTCGATCGACCTGCCCGAGGCGTCCGTCGCGGTCCAGGTGTCCGGCGCGTTCGGGTCGCGGCAGGAGGAGGCGCAGCGGCTCGGGCGGCTGCTGCGGCCCAAGGCCGACGGCCGCGCCGCCCGGTTCTACACGGTGGTCGCGCGCGACACCCTCGACGCCGACTTCGCCGCCCACCGCCAGCGGTTCCTCGCGGAGCAGGGGTACGCGTACCGCATCGTCGACGCCGACGACGTGCCGTCCGCCTGATCCGGCACCTCCGAGCAGCTGGGCGTCCCGCTCCGTCCCGGTGCGTCCCGATCCGGACCCCGCCGACGCTGCCACCGACGGTGCCCGGCTTGCTCCGCCCCGGCACTCGTAACACACCCCAACCCGCGAGGCCCGCTCCGCAGGGTGAGGGGTTTTGTCTGAAATCAGAGGTTTGCGATGCCCGGTTCGCCCGGACGGATGAGTATCACGCCGTTCCGGACCGCCCGTTGTCGCGAAACCGGTGCCACACTGTGAGCACCCAGCCGGGCTCTTCACCCCCTCGGAGGAACCCAGATGTCTCGTTCGCGTGTCCGTACCCTCGCCGTCGCCGCCAGCACCCTCGCGCTCGCGGCCGGCGCCGTCCTCGGTGGTGCCTCCCTGTCGGGCGCCTCGCTCTCCGGCGCCTCGCTCTCCGGCGCCTCCCTGTCGAAGGGCGCCTCCCTGTCCGGCGCCTCGCTCTCCGGCGCCTCCCTGTCCGGCGCCTCGCTCTCCGGCGCTTCCTTGTCGGGCGCCTCCCTGTCCGGCGCCTCCCTGTCCGGCGCCTCGCTCTCCGGCGCCTCGCTCTCGGGAGCCTCGCTGTCCGGGGCCTCCCTGTCGGGTGCTTCGCTCTCGGGCGCCTCGCTGTCCGGGGCCTCCCTGTCGGGAGCTTCGCTCTCGGGCGCCTCGCTGTCCGGGGCCTCGCTGTCCGGGGCCTCGCTCTCGGGCGCCTCGCTGTCGGGTGCATCCCTGTCCGGCGCTTCGCTGTCGGGTGCGTCCCTGTCCGGCGCTTCGCTGTCGGGTGCGTCCCTGTCCGGCGCTTCGCTGTCGGGTGCGTCCCTGTCCGGCGCCTCGCTGTCGGGTGCGTCCCTGTCCGGCGCCTCGCTGTCGGGTGCATCCCTGTCCGGCGCCTCGCTCTCGGGCGCGTCGCTGAGTTGAGCCCCCGTCCGGGTGGAGCCGCCACCCGGCTGACGCCCTGATGCCTGGGCCGTTCGGGGAGAAAACCCGACCGCAGAGCGCCACCGGTCCACCCACTGGCGCACACTGGTCGACGTGCCAGGCGTGGCGTTGCAGTCCGTGACGCCCGGGCAGCGACGACTCGTCGTCCTGTCCGGGCTGCTCGGTGCTGCCGGCGTAGCGGCGGGGATCGCGCCCGCCCCGGTCGACGCGTGGGTGACGCTGCCGCCGGCGCTGATGTTCGTCGTCGTCACGGTCATGTTCGTGGTCACGGAGTCTGCGAAGTTCCACGTCGAGGTGCGCCAGCAGGCGCTCTCGGTCTCCCTTACCGCGCTGCCGCTCGTCATCGGCCTCTACACCCTCCCGATCGAGTGGGTGCTCGTGGCGCGGCTGATGAGCGCAGCCGCCGTGCTCCACCTGCGCCAGCAGCCGGTGCACAAGACGCTGTTCAACCTCGCCCTCTACACGCTCGAGGTCGGCCTGGCGTTCCTCCTCCTCGACACGGTGGTCCGGCTGTGGAGCAGCGACCAGTCGGTGTGGGTGCACGCCGTGGCCATCGTCCTGGTCGTCGACCTGGTCGGCGTGCTCGCCGTCGTCGTCGCGATGACCGTCCTCGGCGCCCGCCCCGGCGGACGTCCGGTCGCGGTCATGACGGCGTCGGTGCTGCTGTCGGGCGTGCTCAGCGCGACGATCGCCTCGCTCACCCTGAACGCGCTCAAGGAGGGCTTCGAGGGCCTGCTGCTGCTGGCGATCATCTCGGCCGCCGTCGTCGTCGCGTTCCGGCAGTACGCCAAGCTCGTCCGCCAGCACGCCGACCTCGGCGAGGTGCTGCGCTCGGCCCGCACCATGGGCCAGGCGCAGACCGGCGGCGACCTCACCGCCACGCTCACGACCGAGGCGTCCACGCTGGTCAGCGCCGGTGGTGCCGAGCTCTGGCTGCTGGACGACCCCGTCACCACCTCGATGCTGCCCGCCACCGGCGCGCAGGCGGCCGTCGTGCGCAGCTCCACCCGCGACCCGCTCGAGCGGGCCTGGCTGGCCGAGCGCGGCTGGCGCGACGCGATCGTGCTGCCCATCGACGTCGGCGACGAGGTGCCGGCCGTGCTGGTCACCTACGACCGGCAGGGCTCGTCGCTGTCGACCTTCAGCGACGACGACCTCGACCTGCTGCAGACGCTCGCCACCCACGCCGCGGTGGTCTGGCACAACAACGACCTGGTCGCGCGGCTGCGGCACGACTCGCACCACGACGACCTGACGAACCTGCCGAACCGGCTCGCGTTCAGCGTGGCCGTCACCCGCGTGCTCGCTGCCCGCGAGCCCGGCGAGGACGGTTGCCTGGCCGCCGTCATCCTGCTCGACCTCGACCGGTTCCGCGAGGTCAACGACACCCTGGGCCACCCGGTCGGTGACATCCTGCTCGTGCAGGTCGCGCGTCGGCTCTCGGAGTCGGTGCCCCGCGACGCCACCGTGGCCCGCCTGGGCGGTGACGAGTTCGCGATCCTGCTGCCCGACGTCCGCGGCCGCGACGAGGTCGAGCGCGTCGCCGAGTCGCTCGCCACGGCGATGGTCACGCCGTTCGACCTGAACGGCACCTTCGTCGACGTCTCGGCCTCCCAGGGCCTGGTCGCGGTCTCCGACGCCGGTACCGACGCCGCCACCGTGCTGCGGCACGCCGACGTCGCGATGTACGAGGCGAAGCGCAAGATGGTGGCGTCCTGCTGGTACGAGCCGCAGCGCGACCGCACCAGCCTCGACCGGCTCACCCTGGTCGGCGACCTGCGGCGCGCCATCGACGACGAGCGCATCGACGTCGAGTTCCAGCCCCAGCTCAGCCTGCGCGACCACCGGGTCACCGGGTTCGAGGCGCTCGCGCGCTGGACCCACCCGGAGCGCGGCCCGATCTCGCCCGCCGAGTTCGTGCCGCTGGCCGACCACACCGGCCAGGTGGGCATGCTCACCACCCTGGCGCTGCGCAAGTCGCTCGCCCACTGCGCCCGCTTCAGCGGCGACGCGTTCGGCGTCTCGGTGAACCTGCCGACCCGCCTGCTGCTCGAGCCGGGCCTGCCCGAGCAGGTGCGGCTGCTGCTCGAGGAGGTCGGCGTGCAGCCGGGCCGGCTCACCCTCGAGCTCACCGAGGACTCCGTGATGAACTACCAGGTCGAGTCGCTGCGCCCGATGCACGCGCTGCGCGACCTGGGCGTCCGGCTCTCGGTCGACGACTTCGGCACCGGGTACTCCTCGCTGGCCTACCTGCGGCACCTGCCGATCCACGAGGTGAAGATCGACAAGACCTTCATCATCGGCATGGGCAACGACCGCGGGGCCCGCTCGATCGTGAAGTCGATCATCAACCTCTCGCACGACCTCGGGCTCGAGGTCGTGGCCGAGGGCGTCGAGGACCACGCCACGCTCCAGGTGCTCGAGGACACCGGCTGCGACATCGTGCAGGGCTACCTGCTGGGCCGACCGATGCCGGCGCACCAGGTGGGCGGCTGGCTCGCCGCCCGTCCCGGCCGCTGACGCCGCACCCGGCAGCGCCCGTCCAGCGGGTGTCCAGGCGGTTCCCAGGAACCGGGTCCACGATGGGTGCATGACGCTGGGGAAGCAGGGTGCGCCGGAGGCCCGGTTGCTGGTCGTCGACGACGAGCCGAACATCCGCGAGCTGCTGTCGACCTCGCTGCGCTTCGCCGGGTTCGAGGTGCACACCGCCCCCGACGGCCAGCAGGCCCTCGCGGTCGCCGAGAAGGTGCGTCCCGACCTGCTCGTGCTCGACGTGATGATGCCCGGGCTGGACGGCTTCGCCGTCACCCGCCGGCTGCGCGAGCGCGGCCGCGACACCCCGGTGCTGTTCCTCACCGCCAAGGACGACGTCGCCGACCGCGTCGCCGGGCTGACCGTCGGCGGCGACGACTACGTCACCAAGCCGTTCAGCCTCGAGGAGGTCGTCGCGCGCATCCGCGCGATCCTGCGCCGCACCGGCGCCGGCGCCGACGGCGCCGAGGGGCGCCTGGTCTTCCACGACCTCGAGCTGGACGAGGACTCGCACGAGGTGCGCCGCGGCGGGCACGACGTCGACCTGTCGCCCACCGAGTTCAAGCTGCTGCGCTACCTGATGCTCAACCCGAACCGGGTGCTGTCGAAGCCGCAGATCCTCGACCACGTGTGGAACTACGACTTCAACGGCGAGGCCGGCATCGTCGAGTCCTACATCTCCTACCTGCGCCGCAAGATCGACTCGCCGCCGCCCGGCACCGACCCCGAGGGGTGGCCCGCCCTGATCCACACCCGCCGGGGCGTGGGGTACGTGCTGCGGCTGCCCCGCGAGAACGCGTGAGCGACACCCCTCCCGGCCCGGACGACGTCGTCGGGCGCCCCGACCCGGTCCGCACCCGACCCCCGCTCCTGCCGTGGGCCGAGCGGCTGTCCCTGCGCGCCCGACTGCTGGCCGTGGTGGCGGCGCTGCTGGCGCTCGCGCTGGTGGGTGCGGGCACGCTCACCGTCGCCAACCTGCGTGGGCAGCTGGTGGCGCAGGTCGACGACCAGCTGCGCTCGGTCACCACCGAGAAGCAGGCGCTGAACCGCCTGGTCGACCAGCTGCGGCGCGACGACAGCTCGCCCTTAGGCGAGGACCCGCTGCCCAGCCGCTACGTCGTCGAGGTGTTCTTCGACGACGAGGCGGCGGGCGACAGCGGGCCGCTCTACGACGGGTCTCCCGACCGCCTCCCCGACCTGCCCGGGCTCACCTACGAGCAGGCCGAGGTCGCCGAGGGCCAGTTCCGCACCGTCGAGGGCAGCGGCGGCAGCCGGTGGCGCATGGTCGCCGTCCCCGTGGTCTTCCAGCCGAGCGGGCAGCCGGCGGGCGCCGCCGTGATCGCGCTGCCGCTCGACGACGTCCAGGCGACCCTCAAGGCGGTGACCCTGCGGTTCGTGGTGCTCGGCGCGGCGCTGATCGCCGCGCTGGTGCTCATCGGCTTCTTCCTGATCGGGCGCGCGTTCCGCCCGCTGCGCGAGGTGCAGTCGGTGACCACGGCGTTCGGCTCGGGCGACACCAGCCGGCGCGTCGACGTGAAGGCACCCGCGACCGAGGTCGGTCAGCTGGGCACCGACGTGAACGGCATGCTCGACCGGATCGAGACCACGCTCGCGGCGCGCGAGGCCTCGGAGCAGCGGATGCGGCGGTTCATCGGCGACGCCAGCCACGAGCTGCGCACGCCGCTCGCGACCCTGCGGGGGTTCGCCGAGCTCTACCGGATGGGCGCGGTGCGCGAGCAGGACGAGGTCTCCAGCACGTTCCGCCGGATCGAGGACGAGTCGACCCGGATGGGCGGGCTCGTCGAGGACCTGCTGGTGCTCGCCCGCCTCGACGAGCAGCGTCCGCTGCGGCACGCGCCGGTCGACCTGCTGGTGCTGGCCGCCGACGCCGTGCACGACAGCACCGCGCTGGCCCCGGACCGGTCGGTGCGGCTCGTGGGCGTCGACGGGCGCCCGCCGCAGCCCGCCGTCACCCCCGGCGACGAGGCGCGCCTGCGCCAGGTGGTCACCAACCTGCTGAGCAACGCGCTGCGCCACACGCCGGCGGGGTCGCCCGTCGAGCTCGGCGTCGGGGTCCGCCCGGACGCCGTGGTGCTCCAGGTCGTCGACCACGGACCCGGGGTGCCGCCCGAGGAGAGCGACCGCATCTTCGAGCGGTTCTACCGGGCGGACGCCTCGCGCACCCGCAGCAGCGGCGGGTCCGGCCTCGGCCTGGCCATCGTCGACGCCATCGTGCGCGCGCACGGCGGGCTGGCCCTGCTGCACCCGACCCCGGACGGAGGCGCCACCTTCGAGGTGCGCCTGCCCCGCGTCCCGCAGGACGCGGGCGCCGACGAGCGGGCCGGTGCGGTCGACGACGCGGTCGACGTCACGCCCGACGCCCGCTGACCCTCGCGCACTCCCAGCGCCTTCCCAGGGTCGGCCCAGGGCCCTCGGAGGCCGGCCCCGTTGAGTAGGGGTGTACCGGCCGACGGGGCCGGGCGAGCAAGCCGAAGGCGATGATGCAGATGACCCAGACCCTCCCTCCCGCGGGCGCTCCCACCGGACCCGGCAGCACCGGGACCGGGTGGCCGGCTCCCCCTGCCTCCGACGCGACCACCGGCACGACCGCCGGTTCCTGGGGCCACCGGGCCTCCGACCCGTGGGGCGCGCCGCCCGCACCGCCGCTGCCGCCCGCCGAGCCCACCTCGCAGCCGCAGCCCCGCCCGCGGCGCCGTCCGGGCTGGGGAGCGCTGGTGCTGGCCTCGCTCGGGGCGGCGGTGCTCGCCAGCGGCGCGACCGCCGGCACCGTCACCCTGCTCGACCGCGACGCCACCCCCGCGGCGATCGAGCAGCAGGCCGCCCCGCCCGTGGCCTCCAGCGCGGACGGCGTCGACTGGACCGCGGTCGCCGACGCCGTCTCCCCCAGCGTGGTGAGCATCCGGGTCGCGAGCTCGGCCGGCGAGGGCCAGGGATCGGGCGTCGTGCTCGACGACCAGGGCCACATCCTGACGAACAACCACGTGGCGACCGGTGCCGGCGAGGGCGCGCAGATCCAGGTCGTGCTGTCCGACGGGCGCGTCTTCGGCGACGTGCGGGTGGTCGGGCTCGACCCCGCGACCGACCTCGCGGTGCTGCAGATCGTCGACCCGCCGTCCGACCTGGTGCCCGCGACCCTGGGCGACTCCGACTCGGTCGTCGCCGGGCAGCCGGTGATGGCGGTCGGCAACCCGCTGGGCCTGTCCGACTCGGTCACCACGGGCATCGTCTCGGCCGTGAACCGCCCGGTCAGCACGGCCGCGTCCGAGTCGCAGCAGCAGGACCCGTTCTCCGGCGGGCAGTCCGCGGCCGAGCCCGTCGTCACCAACGCGATCCAGACCGACGCGGCGGTGAACCCGGGCAACTCCGGCGGTGCGCTCGTCGACGCCTCGGGGACGGTGATCGGCATCCCGTCGTCGATCGCCAGCACCGCGACCGGCACCGGCGGCCAGGCCGGCAGCATCGGCCTCGGCTTCGCGATCCCGGTGAACGAGGCGAAGCGGATCGCCGACGAGCTGGTCGCGGACGGCACCGCCGACCACGCCTGGCTCGGCGTGCGGCTGCAGGACGGCTCGGGGACAGCGGACGGCACCACGCGCCAGGGCGCCGAGGTGGTCGACGTGACCGCCGGCACCCCCGCCGCCGAGGCCGGTCTGCGGGCGGGCGACGTGATCGTCGCCGTCGACGACGAGAACGTGTCGGGCTCGGAGTCGCTCACCGCGCAGGTGCGCGAGCGGGCGCCGGGCGACGAGGTCACCCTGCACGTCGTGCGGGGCAGCGAGCTGGTGCAGGTCCAGGCCGTGCTGGGTACACGCGCCGACGGGTGACCTGCACCGCCGGGCCGACGACCCCCTTCGGTCGGCCCGGACGCGGAGGGGGCGGCGACCGGGGTCGCCGCCCCCTCCGGCACGTCCAGGGCCAGACTGGTGGGGTGCCGGACCGCACGCAGACCTTCCTCGACGCCGTGGCCGCGCTCGGCGGGGACGCCGGGCCACCCGCGACGGCCGCGGCGGCCGACCTCGCGGGCCGCTGGGGTGGCGCCGACCGGGGCTACCACGACACCGAGCACCTGGCCGAGGTGCTGACCCGGCTGGACGAGCTCGAGGCCGCGACGCCGGCGGTCGTGCTCGCCGCCTGGTTCCACGACGCGGTGTACCGCGGCCGGCCGGGACGCGACGAGCGGGACAGCGCCGACCTCGCCGTCGCGGTGCTCGGCGGGCTCGGGGTCGACGCGGCCGCCGCCCACCGCGTCCGCGACCTCGTCCTCGTCACGGCGGACCACGTCCCGGCACCGGACGACGAGGAGGCGGCGGCGCTGTGCGACGCCGACCTGGCCGTGCTGGCGAGCGAGCCGGGGCGCTACCGGCGGTACGCCGACGGCGTCCGGCACGAGTACCGCCGCGTGCCGGGCCCGCTGTTCCGCCGCGGCCGGGCCGAGGTGCTGCGCCGCCTGCTCGCCCGGGCGCGCGACGACGAGCACCCGGACGGGCCGCTGTACCGCACCGCCGCGGCGCGGTCGCGGTGGACCGCCCGCGCCGCGGCCAACCTGGAGGCCGAGCTGACGACCCTGCGCTGATCCTGTGGACGACCGCGTTGGACGTCGTTTGCTGCGGTTAGAGTTGTGGTGACGCCGCCCGGGGTGGGTGGCCCGTCCAGGGAGGGCACACCATGAGCAGGTTCGAGGTCGACAGCGCGCAGGTCGCGAGCGCGAGCACCGCGGTGAGGGGGTCGGTCGGCACGATCAACGCCGAGGTCGACCGGATGATGAAGCACCTGCTCGAGCTGCAGGGCAGCTGGCGGGGGCAGGCCGCCGGGCAGTTCCAGGTGGTGATCGAGGACTGGCGGGCGACCCAGGACCGGGTGCGGCAGTCGCTCGAGCACATCAGCACCGCGCTGGGCCACGCGGCCACCACCTACGCCGACGCCGAGCAGGCGAACGCGCGGATGTTCACACGCTGAGCCGTCGCTCGCCCCTCGTCGGTCCCGGTGCTGGCACGATGGCCCGCACCGGGACCTGCGCAGGTGCAGGGACGCGCCCGGGCACCGAGGGGGGACAGCGTGTTCGGGATGCTGCGGCCGTGCCGCAACCGGCTCTCGCCGCAGCTGCGGCAGGCGTGGCTCGCGCACCTGTGCGGCATGTGCCTGGCGCTGCGCGACCGGCACGGGCACCTCGCGCGGCTGGTGACCAACTACGACGGCCTGGTGCTGTCGGCGCTGGTCGAGGCCCAGCAGCCCGCCGGCGCGCAGGACCGCCGCCAGGCCGGGCCGTGCGTGCTGCGCGGACTGAAGGGGGCTCCGGTCTCCCAGGGCGCGGGCGCGCAGCTCGCGGCCTCCGCCTCGCTGCTGCTCGCCTCGGCCCAGCTGCGCGACCACGTCGACGACGGCGACCTGTCGGGCGGGGTCCGCTCCCGCACGGCGGGCCTGGTGGCCCGTCGCTGGGAGCGGGCCGGGCGCGCGTCGTCGTCCGGGGTCGCGCTCGACGTCGACGTCCTGCAGGACGCCGTGGCCCGCCAGGGCGACCTGGAGCGCCGGCTCGAGGCCGACGGCCCGGGCGCCGACCCGGTCGCCGCGCTCCTCGCCGTCACCGCGCCCACCGAGGAGGCCTCGGCCGAGGGCTTCCGCGCGACCGCCGTCGTCGCCGGCCGCCCCGGCAACGCGACGACCCTGGCCGAGGCCGGACGGCTGTTCGGACGGGTCGCGCACCTGCTCGACGCCGTCGACGACCTCGCCGACGACTGCGCCGCGCGGCGGTTCAACCCGGTCCTCGCCACCGACCTCGGCCCCGCGCAGGTGCGGCAGGTCTGCGACGACGCCGTGCTGGGCGTGCGGCTGGCGCTCGACGACGCCGACCTCGACGACGCCGCGCTGGTGCACCTGCTGCTCGTGCACGAGCTGCCGCGTGCGGTGGAGCGGACCTTCCGGCAGGCGGGCTTCCCGTCCGCGAGCCAGCAGCCGCCGCACCTCCCCCCGCCGTGGAACCCGCCGCCCGGCCAGCAGCCGGGCGGGCCGTACGGCGCTCCGCCGCCGCACCAGGGCGGGCCCTACGGCGCCCCGCCCCCGCAGCACGGTGGCGGCGGCTACCCGCCCCCGCCCCCCGGCGGCGGCGGCGGTGGCTGCCTGGCGAACCTGCAGGCGTGCGGGTCCTGCGGGGCCTGCACCGGCGGCGGGTCCCACGGCCCGGCGCGCGGCGGGCACGGCCACCACCGCGGTCCCCAGCAGCAGCGCGACCAGCACCGGCGCCGCCGAAAGCGCGACGGGTGCGGCGACTGCTGCGAGGGCTGCTGCGAGTGCGGGTGCGGGTGCGACTGAGGTGACCCAGCTCCCCCCGGACCTGCCCCCTGCCTGGAAGCCCCCGCACACGCCCGGTCGCCCGCCGCACCAGCACGGCCCCGGCCGCCGTGGCGTCGCCGGCACCGGCCTGCTCGCCGGGCTGATCGCGTGCCTCACCTGCCGCTGCGGGCAGCAGCAGGACGACCCCGAGCACGACCGCAAGAGGAGCTGGTGCGAGGGGTGCGGCGAGTGCGGCGGCGACGGCTGCGGCGACTGCTGCGGTGGCGACGGCTGCTGCGACGGCTGCGACTGCTGCTCGTGCGACTGCAGCTGCTGACGGGAGTGGATCGCGTCCCGCGCGGGTTGGCCACGTCGTGACGCGCACCCTCGCCCTGCGGCTGCTCCAGCTCGTCGTGTCGTGCGTCGTGCTCGGCGTGGGCGTCGCCCTGCTGCTCGACGCGCGGCTCGGGTCCGACGGCTACTCGATGTTCGTCAGCGGGTTGTCGATCGCCACCGGCCTGTCGTTCGGCCTCGTGAACGCCGGCGTCGGCGTCGTGCTCGTGCTGCTCGCCTGGGCCCGCGGCCGCCGTCCGGGCGTGGGGACGCTCGTGCAGGCCGTCCTGGTCGGCTACGTCGTCGCCTGGACGATGCCGCTGCTGCCCGGGCCGGACGACCTGGTGCTGCGCTGGACCGAGCTCGCCGTCGGCTTCGCCGTGGTCTGCCTGGGCGTGGCCGGGTACCTGGCCGCCGATCTCGGCGCCGGGCCCGCCGAGGGCGCGGCCCTGGCATTCGACCCGCCGGTCCCGTTCCGGTGGAGCTACACCGTGCTGCAGGTCGGGGGCGCGCTGGTCGGGTGGCTCTGCGGGGCGAGCCTCGGGCTGGGCACGGTGCTCGTGGCGCTGCTGGTCGGACCGGTCGTCGACCGGCTGCTGCGCTGGTGGCGCGAGCGCGCTGCGGTCAGGACCGCCCCCGTCGGGCCACCAGCCAGGTGACCACGGCGGTGACCACGACCGCGAGCACCGTGACGCCGTAGCGCTCGAGCAGCGCCGGCCCCACCACCCCGCCGAGATCGAGCTCGGCCGGCTCGGCCGCCGGACGGGCGGGACGGGCGGGACGGGCGGGCGCCGACCGGGTCTCCCCCGGGGTGGGCTCGACCGCCGCCGGCGGAGGGGTCGTCGGTGCCGCCGCCTGCATCGCCGGGGCGGCGACCTCCTCCTCGAACGGCTCGCCGGTCTCGGTCGCCGCTGCCCCACCACCCGGACTCCCGGACGACTCGGGGTCCGGACCCGCGGAATCGGCCCGCTGCTCGGACGATCCGGGACCGAGGTCAGGCGCCTCGTCGACCTCGCCGGAGGCGCCCTCGGGCGCGGCGAGCAGGGTGGTGAGGTTGGCGGCGAACTGGTCGAGGATCTTGCCGCCGACGTCCTGGATCACGCCGCGGCCGAACTGCGCCGGACGGCCGGTGATCTTCAGGTCGGTGTCGAGCAGCACCCGGGTGCTGCCCTCGCCCTCGGCCGAGAGCGAGGCCATGATCGTGGCACCGGCGGTGCCGTTGCCCCGCTTGTCCTTGCCCTGCGCCTCGATCAC
Organism: Angustibacter speluncae; assembly: GCF_054777815.1. Taxonomy (NCBI): domain Bacteria; kingdom Bacillati; phylum Actinomycetota; class Actinomycetes; order Kineosporiales; family Kineosporiaceae; genus Angustibacter; species Angustibacter speluncae. The sequence goes on from NZ_BAAHAF010000069.1 coordinate 13,341, forward strand.
GGCGGTGCGGGCGGCCTCGTCGCGCTCGGCGAAGCGTCCGGTGCCGTTGTACTGCAACGAGATCGGGCCCAGCTTCACCTTGGCGGTGCCGGTGAACTCGTCGCCGTCGACGCCGGTGATCGCCGCCCCGGGGAAGGCGGGGCCGATCCGCTCCAGGTCGTTGAACGCCTCCCAGGCCTGCTCGACGCCGATCGGGACGACGAACTCGTGGTGCAGCTCCATCCCTCTAGGCTCCCGCGGCCGCCAGCACGGCGCGACCGGTGAGCACCCTCGCGAGGTGGCGGCGGAAGTCGGCGTCGGCGTTGGCGTCCGAGGGAGGGCTGGTGCCCTCGCCGGCGGCCGCGCAGGCGGCCTTGACCTCCTCAGCCGTGGCGGCCCGTCCGACCAGCGCCTGCTCGACCGCCTCGGCGCGCACGGGCACCGAGCCCATGTTCGTGAGCCCGACGCGGGCCTCGGCGATGGAGCCGCCGTCGACCCGCACCGCCGCGGCGACGCCGACGATCGACCAGGCGTGCGAGATCCGGTTGAACTTCTCGTAGTGCCCGCCCCAGCCGGTGTGCTTGGGGATGCGCACCTCGACGAGCAGCTCGTCCTCGCCGACGGCCGTGGTGAACAGGTCCTCGAAGAAGTCGGCGGCGGCGACCGTGCGACGCGCGCCGTCGGCGCCCGCCACCACCATCTCGGCGCCGAGCGCCAGCGCGGGGGCGGGCAGGTCGCCCGCCGGGTCGGCGTGCACCAGCGCGCCGCCGAAGGTGCCGCGGTGGCGCACCTGCAGGTCCGCGACCGTCTCGGCCGCGAGCGCGACGACCTTCGCGTGCTCGTGCACGAGGGGGTCCTGGCTGACGGCGTGGTGCGTCGTCATCGCGCCGACCACGATCGCGTCGCCGTCGTCACGGACGCCGCGCAGCTCGTCGACCCGGCTCAGGTCGACGAGCAGCTCGGGCGCCGCCATCCGCAGCCGCAGCACGGGGATCAGGCTCTGCCCGCCGCCGAGCACCTTGACGTCCTTGCCCTCCGAGACCGCCTGCCGCAGCGCGGAGACCGCCTCGTCGAGCGACGTCGGGGCCACGTAGTCGAACTCGGCCGGGATCATGCCGGGCTCCCCTCGTCGGTCGTGCCGGATTCCGGACGGGCCTCGCTCGGCTCGACGCCGGCGGTCTGCGCCGGCTCGTCCCAGTGCGGTCCGGCGGCGGCCCGCTCGCCCGCCGCACCCGCGGCGCCGTCGCGCAGCGCGCGCCAGACGCGCTGCGGCGACAGCGGCATCTCGATCTCGCGCACCCCGAGGTGGCGGACGGCGTCGAGCGCCGCGTTCACCACCGCCGGGGTCGAGGCGATCGTCCCGGCCTCGCCGACGCCCTTGACGCCCAACGGGTTCGTCGTCGAGGCGGTCTCGGTGCGGTCGGTGTCGAAGTGCGGCAGGTCGGCCGACGTCGGCAGCAGGTAGTCGACGAACGTCGCCGTCGTCAGCGTGCCCTGGTCGTCGTGCACGGCCTCCTCGTAGAGCGCCTGCGCGATGCCCTGCGCCAGGCCGCCGTGCACCTGGCCCTCGACGATGAGCGGGTTCACGACGTTGCCGATGTCGTCGACGCACACGTACTTGCGGATCTGCACGCGTCCGGTCTCGGTGTCGACCTCCATCGCGCACAGGTGCGTGCCGTGCGGGAACGAGAAGTTCTCCGGGTCGAACGTGGCGTCGGAGTCGAGCGAGGGCTCGACGCCGTCCGGGAGGTTGTGCGCGGCGAACGCGGCGAACGCGAGCTCGGCCATCGTCACGCCCTTGTCGGTGCCGCGGACGGTGAACTTTCCGTCGGCCCACTCCAGGTCGTTCGCGTCGGCCTCGAGCAGGTGCGCCGCGATCGGCTTGGCCTTCTCGATCACCTTGTCGGCGGCCTTCACCACCGCGATGCCGCCGACGACGAGCGAGCGGGACCCGTAGGAGTCCAGGCCCTTGTGCGAGATCTGGGTGTCGCCGTGCAGCACCTCGACGTCCTCGAAGGCGACACCGAGCCGGTCGGCGACGATCTGGCTCCAGGCCGTCTCGTGGCCCTGGCCGTGCGGGCTCGTGCCCGTGACGACCTCGACCTTGCCGGTGGGCAGCATCCGGATCGCCGCGTGCTCCCAGCCGCCGGCCGCGTACGACAGCGACCCGAGCACGCGGGACGGCGCCAGGCCGCACATCTCGGTGAAGGTCGAGACGCCGATGCCGAGCTGGACGGGGTCGTTGCGCTCGCGGCGCTCGGCCTGCTCGCGCCGCAGTCCCTCGTAGTCGAACATCTCGACCGCGCGGGATGTGGCGGCCTCGTAGTTGCCGGAGTCGTACTCGAGCCCGCACACCGTGGTGAACGGGAACTCCTCGTGCCGGATCCAGTTCTTCTCGCGCAGCGCCAGCGGGTCCATGTCGAGCTCGGTGGCGAGCTCGTCCATGATCCGCTCGATGCCGAACGTCGCCTCGGGCCGGCCGGCGCCGCGGTAGGCGTCGGTCCAGGTCTTGTTGGTGAAGACGTTGCGGGTGGTGAACCGGTAGGCGTCGAACTTGTAGATCGAGTTGAACATGAACGCGCCGAGCACCGGCACGCCCGGCGTGACGAGGCCGAGGTAGGCGCCCATGTCGGCGAGCAGGTCGACCTTGAGACCGGTGACCCGGCCCTCCTTGGTGGCGGCCAGGGTGAGCTTCTGGATCTGGTCGCGGCCGTGGTGCGCGGTGAGGATCGACTCGGTGCGGGTCTCGGTGAACTTCACCGGCTTGCCGAGGCGGCGCGCCACCAGGAAGCAGACCAGCTCCTCCGGCGTGAACTGCAGCTTGCCGCCGAAGCCGCCGCCGACGTCCGGGGCGATGACGCGGATCTTCGACTCGGGGACGCCCGTGACGAGGGCGAGCATGACGCGCAGGATGTGCGGCACCTGGGTGGCCGTCCACATCGTGATCTGCTCGCCGGTCGGGTCGACGACGGTCGACCGCGGCTCCATGAACGCGGGCACCAGCCGCTGCTGGCGGAACGTCCGCTCGATGACGACGCCGCTCTCCCGCGCGGTGGCGATCGCGGCCTCGACGTCGTCGCCGGTGCCCGCCTCGGCCGAGTCGAACACCCAGGTCGCGTTCTCGTTCGTCCCGAGGTCGGGGTGCGCGAGCGGGGCGCCCTCGTCGAGGGCGGTCGCCATGTCGAGGACGGGCGTCAGCTCCTCGTAGTCGACGTCGACCAGCTCGGCGGCGTCGCGCGCGGCGGCGGCCGACCGGGCCACGACGACCGCGACGGCCTCGCCCGCGAACGCGACGCGGTCGGCCGGGATCGCCGGGTGGCGAGGCGTCTTCATGTCCGGCGTGATCGGCCAGGCGCACGGCAGCGAGCCCTGCTCCTCGTCGAGGTCCTTGCCGGTGTAGACCGCCACGACGCCGTCGGCCGCCTTCGCGGCCTCGGTGTCGACGTTCGTGATCGTGGCGTGCGCGAACGGGCTGCGCACGAACGCCAGGTGCAGCATGCCGGGCAGGACGATGTTGTCGGTCCAGCGCGTGCGCCCGGTGATGAGGCGGGCGTCCTCCTTGCGCCGGCGCGCCTGGCCGAGCTCGGGCTGCTTGGCCTCGGGGCGGTCGTCGACGGCGGTCACTGCGCACCTCCGGACTCGGCGGCGGCGAGCACCGACTTCACGATGTTCTGGTAGCCCGTGCAGCGGCAGAGGTTGCCCTCCATGCCCTGCCGGACGTCGTCCTCGCTGGGGTTCGGGTTCTCGCGCAGGAACGAGCAGGCCGCCATGATCATCCCCGGGGTGCAGTAGCCGCACTGCAGCCCGTGGTGCTCGTGGAACGCCTGCTGCACCGGGTGCAGCTCACCGCCCGCGCCGATGCCCTCGATCGTGGTGACCTCGTGCCCGTCGGCCTGCACCGCGAGCACCGAGCACGACTTCACGCTCTCGCCGTCGAGCAGGACGGTGCACGCGCCGCAGTTGCTGGTGTCGCAGCCCACGACGGTGCCCGTCTTGCCGAGGGCCTCGCGCAGGTGGTGCACCAGCAGGGTGCGGGGTTCGACGTCGTCGGAGTACTTGACCCCGTCGACCTGGACGGTGATGCGCGTCATCGGGCCTCCACCTCGTCACAGGCGTGCGGGCCGTCGTCGGCCCGCGCTGGGCCCATCCAACGTCGCGGTCGTTGAGCCCGCAAGGGCTTCGGCCGATCGATTCGGTCCGCCGCGGCGCCGTTGTGCCGTCGTTGTGCGCGCGTTGACCTCGCGGCCTACTGCTCGGACGGGTCGGCCACCGGCTCGTGGTGCACGGGACCGCTGGTGCGCGCGAGGCGCTCGCCCGAACCGCCCCAGCGCAGCGCGATGATCTCGGCCGCCATCGAGATCGCGGTCTCCTCGGGCGTGCGGGCGCCGAGGTCGAGGCCGATCGGCGACGACAGCCGCGCCAGCTCGGTGTCGCCGAGACCGGCCTCGCGCAGCCGGGCGAGCCGGTCGTCGTGGGTGCGGCGCGACCCCATCGCGCCGACGTAGGCGACGTCGAGCCGCAGCGCGACCTCGAGCACCGGCACGTCGAACTTCGGGTCGTGGGTCAGGACGGCGAGCACGGTGCGCCCGTCGACCTCGCCCGCCTCGACCTGGGCCGTCAGGTAGCGGTGCGGCCAGTCGACGACGACCTCGTCGGCCTCCGGGAACCGCGAGGCGGTCGCGAACACCGGCCGCGCGTCGCAGACGGTCACGCGGTACCCGAGGAAGGCGCCGGTGCGCGCGAGCGCCGCGGCGAAGTCGATGGCGCCGAACACGATCATCCGCGGACGCGGCGCGAAGGCCGACACGAACACCCGCGCCCCCTCGCCGCGGCGCTGGCCGTCCGGGCCGTAGACGAGCGTCTCGGTGCGCCCCTGCGCCAGCAGCCCGAGCGCGTCGGCGGTGACGGCGTCGTCGAGCCGGGACGACCCGAGCGAGCCCTCGGCACCGCGGTCGGGCCGCACGAGCAGCCGGCGTCCGACGACCTGCGGGTCGGGGTGGGCCACCACCGTGCACACCGCGACGGGCCGCTCGGCGGCGACGTCGGCGGCGACGTCGTCGAGCTCGGGGAACGAGGTCTGGTCGACCTGCTCGACGAACACGTCGAGGATGCCGCCGCAGGTCAGGCCGACCGCGCCGGCCTCCTCGTCGCTGACGCCGTAGCGCTGCAGCACCGGGTCGCCGTCGTCGCGCACCTGCGACCCGAGCTCGTAGAGGGCGCCCTCGACGCAGCCGCCCGACACCGAGCCGACCGCCTCGCCCTGCGGCCCCACGACCATGACGGCCCCGGCCGGGCGCGGCGCGGACCGCCAGGTCGCCACCACCGTGCCCGTCGCCACCGTCTCCCCCGCCCGCCACCACCGCAGCAGGTCGGGCAGGACGTCACGCACCGCCGTCCCCCGTCTGCGGCGGGGGCGCCTGCACGACGCAGAACTCGTTGCCCTCGGGGTCGGTGAGGCTGCGCCAGTGCGCTCCCCACTCGCGCTTCTCGTGCAGCAGCGCGGCACCCAGCCCGACGAGCCGGTCGGTCTCGGCCTCGAGGTCGTCGGCCTGCAGGTCGACGTGCATCCGGTTCTTCGCCGTCTTGCCCTCGGGCACCTGGAGGAACAGCCACCCCGGGGTGTCGCGCGGCCGAGCCGGCCCGCCGATCACGGCGACCTCGGCGGTGGCGCCGGGCGCGACGCCCCACCCGAGCACCTCGGCCCAGAACCCCGCCAGCGCGGCGGCGTCGCGCGCGTCGACCGTGACGTGCTCCCAGTGCAGTGCCATGGCGCCATCCTGCCTGTCCCGCAGCGCGTCCGGGACGGTCATCGCGATCACGCGCCGGCCACCACGGCGAGCAGCTCGTCGAACGCGGCGAGCGAGTGGCCCGCGACGAAGTCGTCGAGGTGCGGCAGCACCGCGGCGATGCCGGCCTGCACCGGCTGGTACCCGGCCTTGCCGCGGTGCGGGTTCACCCACACCACCCGGTGCGCGAGCCGCGCCAGGTGCTCGACCTGGTCGGCCAGCCGCGCGGTGTCGCCACGCTCCCAGCCGTCCGAGCAGATGACGACGACGGCGCCGCGCGCGACGCCGCGTCGTCCCCACCGGTCGACGAACGCGGCGAGCACCTCACCGAGCCGGGTGCCGCCCGACCAGTCGGGGACGACGTGGCCGCAGGCGTCCAGCGCCGCGGGGGCCGAGCGCACCCGGCGCAGGACGGGCGTGAGCCGGGTGAGCCGGGTGCCGATCGTGAACACCTCGACCCGGCCGGCCCGGCCCGATCGGGACGCGCGCACCAGCAGGTGCCCGAGCCGCAGCAGCGCGTCGGCGTACGGGCTCATCGACCCGCTGACGTCGACGAGCAGCACCACCGGGCGCGGACGCCGGCCCCGCCGCCGGTACCGCACCGGACCCACCTCGCCCGCGCGGCGCAGCTGCTCGCGCAGCAGCGCCCGGGCGTCGACCTCGCCGTGGGCGGCCGGACGCCTCCGCGCGCTCGGACGCGTCGGCAGCCGCGGGGTCAGGCCGGCGAACAGCGCGTCGAGGCGCGCCTTGTCGTCCGCCGACAGGTCGGCGATGTCGCGGTGCCGCAGCACCTCGGTGGCCGAGGCCAGCACGTGCAGCTCCGGCTCGGGCAGCTGCTCGCCGGTGCCGCCGCCGCGGGCGTCGTCGAGCGAGGCCTCGACCGAGCGCTGCACCGGTGCGTGCGAGCGGGTGCCGCGGCGGGGCCGGTGACCCGCGAACCAGGTCTCGAACACGCGGTCGTAGACCGGCAGGTCGTCCGGCTGGCCGCACAGGGTCGAGCGCCCCGCCCAGTAGACCGACGCCGGGTCGGCGCCGAGCTCGTCGACGGCGCGGACGAACGACTGCGCCCGGTCGGGCGTCACGGCGACGCCGGCCGCGGCGAGCGCGCGGCCGAACCCGAGCAGGAGGACGTCGACGTCCGCCGCCGCCGTGGTCACTACCCCGCCAGCAGCCGGTCGAGGTCGACCCGGACGCGGTCGGCGTCCTCGCGGTACTTCACGACGGCACCGAGCGTGGCCGCGGCGGTGGCGGTGTCGAGCTCGGTGGCGCCGAGCGTGCGCAGCGCGGCGGCCCAGTCCAGCGACTCGGCGACGCCGGGCGGCTTCAGCAGGTCGGCGCCGCGCATCCGGTGCACCGCGCCGGCGACCTGCTCGGCGAGCCGCTGGTCGATGCCGGGCAGCCGCGAGCGCAGGATCTCGACCTCGCGGGCCAGCGAGGGGTGCTCGACCCAGTGGTAGAGGCAGCGCCGCTTCAGGGCGTCGTGCAGCTCGCGGGTGCGGTTCGAGGTGAGCACCACCAGCGGCGGCTCGGCGGCGGTGACGGTGCCGAGCTCGGGGATCGTGACCGAGCCGGTCGAGAGCACCTCGAGGAGGAACGCCTCGAACTCGTCGTCGGCGCGGTCGACCTCGTCGACGAGCAGCAGCGACGGCTGGGTGCGCAGCGCCTTGAGCACGGGGCGGTCGAGCAGGAAGCGCTCGGTGAACAGGTCCTGCTCGACCTGCTCGAGCGGACGGTCGCCGCCCGCCGCCTCGACCGCGCGCAGGTGCAGCACCTGCCGCGGGAAGTCCCAGTCGTAGAGGGCCTGGGAGGCGTCGATGCCCTCGTAGCACTGCAGCCGGACGAGCTCGGAGCCCGTGGCGTCCGCGAGCGCCTGCGCCAGCGCGGTCTTGCCCGTGCCCGGCTCGCCCTCGAGCAGCAGCGGGCGGCGCATCCGCAGCGCCAGCCACGCCACCGTCGCCAGCCCCTCGTCGGCGAGGTACCCGGTGGCGGCGAGCGCGTCGGCGAGCTGCTGCGGGTCGCCCGGCGCGCGGGCCTCGTCGGTCATGGGGTCATCGTCACCCCTTCCTGGTGCCTTGTCACCGCGGCGCGGGCACGGGTGCGTGCAGGTCCGTCCGGGTGGGCCCCGGTGACCGCCTGCCGGGCGGACCTGCCTGCGGTCCTGCTCGCACGTACGCTGACCAGGTGACCACCGTGGGGCTGGGCCTGCCGGGGCTGCGCACCGCGCACCCCCGCACCGACCCCGCGCGCCCGGACGACCCGCGCCTGGTCGACCGGTTCGGCCGCGTCGCCACCGACCTGCGGGTCTCCCTGACCGACCGCTGCAACCTGCGCTGCTCGTACTGCATGCCCGAGGACGGCCTGGAGTGGCTGGCCGACGACCTGGCCCTCACCGACGACGAGGTGGTGCGGCTCGTCACGGTCGCCGTGCGCGACCTCGGTGTCGAGGAGGTGCGGTTCACCGGCGGCGAGCCGCTGCTGCGCAAGGGCCTGGAGAAGATCGTCGAGCAGACCACCGCGCTCACCACCGCGTCCGGGCGGCGGGTGTCGACCTCGCTCACCACGAACGCGCTCGGCCTGCGCCGGCGCGCGGCGGGGCTCGCCGCGGCCGGGCTCGAGCGGCTCAACGTCTCGCTCGACACCCTCCACCCGCAGCGCTTCGCCGCGATCACCCGGCGCGACCGGCACGCCGACGTGCTGGCCGGTCTGGCCGCCGCCCGCGAGGCCGGGCTGGCACCGATCAAGGTGAACGCGGTGCTGCTGCGCGGCACCAACGACGACGAGGCGCCCGACCTGCTGCGCTGGGCGCTGCAGGAGGGCTACGAGCTGCGGATCATCGAGCAGATGCCGCTCGACGCCCAGGGCGGCTGGGACCGCACCGAGATGGTCACCGCCGACGAGGTGCTGGCGTCGCTGTCCGGCCGGTTCGACCTCACGCCCCAGCCGGCGGCCGACCGCGGGGCGGCCCCCGCGGAGCGGTTCGCCGTCGCCGCGGGCGGCGACCACCCGGCCGGCACCGTCGGCATCATCGCCTCGGTCACGCGCTCGTTCTGCGGCGCCTGCGACCGCACCCGCCTGACCGCCGACGGCCAGCTGCGCGACTGCCTGTTCGCGCGCGGCGAGACCGACCTGCGCGGCCTGCTGCGCGGCGGGGCGGGCGACGACGAGATCGCCTCGGCCTGGCGGCAGGCGATGTGGCGCAAGCGCGCCGGGCACGGCATCGACGACGCGTCGTTCGTCCAGCCCGCGCGCCCGATGAGCGCGATCGGCGGCTGAGCGGTGGGTCTGCAGGTGCGGTACTACGCCGGCGCGGCCGCGGCCGCGGGCGTCGAGGAGGAGCCGGTCGACGTGGCGGCGGGCTCGAGCGTCGCCGACCTGCGCGCGCTGCTGGCCGAGCGGCGTCCGGCGCTCACCGGCGCGCTCGCGGTGTCGACGCTGCTGCTCGACGGCACGCCGGCCTCCGACCCCGCCACCGCCCTCGACGGCGTGCAGCGGGTCGACGTGCTGCCGCCGTTCGCCGGCGGCTGACACGTCCTCAGGGGCAGTTCACCCACTCGGCGGAGCCGTCGGCGAACACCTGGCGCTTCCACACCGGCAGCCGCCGCTTGACCTCCTCGACCAGCTCGGACGCCGCCGCGAACGCCTCGTGCCGGTGCGCCGCCGACACCGCCACCGCCAGCGCGACGTCGCCGATGCCGAGGTGGCCGACCCGGTGGCTGACCGCGAGCGCGTCGACGCGGTGCCGACGGGCGACGTCGGCGGCCACCTCGGCCACCACCTCGCCGGCGGACGGGTGCCCCACGTACTCGAGCTCGCGCACCGCGCGCCCGTGGTCGTGGTCGCGGACCACGCCGGCGAACGTCACCACCGCACCGGCGGTGGGGGCGTCGACCAGGCCGGCGTGCACGGCCACGTCGAGCGGCTCGTCGACGACGTCGGCGCGCACCACCCGTCGCGCCGGCTCGTCGAGCCGCGAGCTGTCGGGGACCAGGTCGGGTGCGCTCACCCCGACAGCGTAGGTACGGGGACCCAGGACGGCCCCCGGGCGGTCCTCGATAGCGTCCGGCCATGACCTCCACCGACCAGCCCGGCCCCTACGGCGCACCGCCGCCGAGCAACCCCTACGGCCCGCCGCAGCAGCCCTTCGGAGGGCAGCCCGCGCAGGCCTGGGCCCGCCCGGCGCGGCGCACCTCGCCCGTCGTCACCGTCCTGCTGACCGTCGCCGGCACCCTGCTGGCGCCGCTGGGGTACCTGCTCGTCGCCAAGGGCGGCGCCGACCGCTACCGGCTCACGGCGATGCTGATGCAGTCCGGGTCCGAGCTGGTGGCCCCGACCCTGCTGCTCCTGCTCGGCGTGCTGCTGCTCGGCGGCGTCGCGGTCCTGGCCGCCTGGGCCCCGACCGCGGCGATCGTCCCGGGGGCGCTGCTCGGCCTGGTGGGCCTGCACGGGGTGATCGACCCGATCGGCGCGTTCCGCCTCCCGGTCGACCTGTTCGGGTTCGACGCGGCGAGCTGGGTGGGCACGTTCGCCGCGATGGGCGTCCCGCTCGCGGTCTCGACGCTGCTCGTCGGTGCCGGCGTCGCCGGCGCGGTGGCGCGTCGCCGGGGACGCCGCTCGGTCGGCGCCTGACGGCCGCCGGGCGCGGGGCTCAGGCCCGGAACGCGTCGAGGTCGGCCTGGGTGTCGATGTCGCGACCGTCACCCAGGTCGCCCACCTCGACCCGGCGCACCTTCTGGTGGGCGAGGTAGGCGCGGGCCCCCACGTCGCCCTCGGCCTCGAGGTACACCCCGAGCCAGTGGTTGCGCCCGATCAGCACGGGGTGCCCGGGCCGCCCGCCGTAGGAGGCCTGCACGAGCGCGCCGTGCAGGGTCGAGCCCCGCGCGGCCGACAGGCCGGCGTCGACGACGGCGCTGACGACGGCCGAGGTGAGCCCCGGGGTGTCGACGACCGCGACGACCACGGCCTCGACGTCGGGACCGAGCGTGGTGAGGCTGCGCAGCGCGCCGCGCAGCGAGGCCCCCATGCCGTCGCGCCACTCGCGCACCTGCACCGCGGCGACGCCGGCGGGCAGCAGGTCGCGCACCCGGGTGCCCTCGGCGCCGACCGCGACCATCACCGGTGCGCACCCGGCGTCGGTCAGGCTCTGCGCCCGCGTCGCGACCCAGGGCACGCCGGACGCGTCGCGCAGCAGCGCCTTCGGGCCACCGATCCGGGTGCCCGCGCCGCCGGCCAGCACCAGGCCGGCCACCGCCCTGCCGGTGTCGGGGTCGGACGCGGACCGCCGGGGTCCCACCACTCGCGTCGCCATGCCGTCCATCAAACCGCACCGGCGAGCAGCGCGGCGTCGGCCACCCACGGGTCGAGCGGCGCGCCGTCCGGCCCCACCGGTGCGTCGACGGCCACCCGCCGCGTGGTCGCGCCGGCCGGCACCCGGACGGACGCGGCCAGCACCCGCAGGTGCGTCCACGCCGACGAGCGCGACCCCGGCGGACGACGGCGGACGACGCCCAGCGGCCGGGCGGGTCCGTCCGCCCACGCCTGCGGCGGCAGCCCCCACGCACCGTCGACGCGGACCAGCAGCACTGCCGGGCCGACCAGGTCGAGCAGCACCCCGGCCCCGGGCGGCGGTGTGAGGCCGGAGCGGACGACGTCGACCCGCGTCCCGTCGGCCTCGACCCGGCTCGACAGCACCCGCTCGCCGCGGCGCTTCGGCACCCGCAGCCCGGACGCCACCAGCCGGCTCAGCAGGACCCTGCCCTCGACCGGCTCCGCGCCGGCGGCAACGGCTTGGTCGTAGCGCTCGGCGGGCACGTCGTAGTGGTCGCCCTCGAAGGCCCGGCGCGGCAGCCCGACGCGGTCGGCGAAGGCGTGCAGCTCGTCGAGGTCGGTGTCGCTCACCAGGTGCGACCAGAGCCGGCCGTGGGCCGGCCAGCGCGGCGGGTCGATGAGCACGGCCACGTTGCGGAGGTTAGCGGTGCCGCGGTGCGGGGTAGGAAAAAGGTGGAGGCCCCTCCATGTATGAGATGGAGGGGCCTCCTGGCTTCACGTGGCCGCCTCGTCCGGCGCCGGCCCCGAAGGGCCTGCGCCTCGCGAGGGCTCGGATGACGTCCGTTCCGTCCCGGCCGTCCTTCGGCCCGAAGGCCTCCGGGGCACCGGGTCGGGTGCCTCGTCCGTGCGGGTCCTCCCGGGCCCGACGCCCTCGTCATCGGCGTCGCCTCGCGGGTTGCCCCGCGCGGTGCGGCCCGTCGGTGTCCCGACCGGTCACGCCCTCTCCGGAACCGCGTCCGGCCCGAGGTCTCCCTCCGGCCCTTCGCGCCCCCTTCGGTGGCGTGGGAGATTTCTACGCCTCAAAGCTCTTGGCCTGCAAGCGTTCTCGAGAAGTTTCCCGGATCGGGGTTGCGCCGGACGAGCCCGGTGCTGTGGACGGTGCTGTGGAGGGTCTGTGCCCGCTGTGACGGGAGGGGCGCCGGTCGTGCTCACCGTGGTGTGCACCGCCACGTGCACAGCCTGTGGACGACGCGGTGGAGATCCCTGTCGCGGCGTCCCACGTGCTGAGACACCCGATCGGGCGATCCAGTCGGACGTCCCGCCGGCCGACACCTGTGGTTCGCGGACGGACACCCACCCGGCACCGGCCGGGCGCCGTCCCGCGCCCGGGGGAACCGCACCATGACCGTCGCACGCCCTGTCCGCCTCACCGCCGCCCTGGCCCTCGGCGGGGTCGTCCTCGCCGGGTGCGGCGAGGCCGTCCAGCAGGCCGGCCGGCCGGCCGGCCTGGCACCCGCCGCCCGCGTCGACGCCGCCGTCTCGTCGCTGCTCGACACCGACCGGCTCACCGTGACCGCCGGGCTCGACCTCGACGAGGCGAACACCGCCGCGATCAGCGCGCTCGCGGCCGACGACGAGGTCTCGCCCGCCGTCGTCCAGCGCGTCCTCGGCGCCCGCGTGGTCGCCACCACCGTCGCCTCCGAGGGGCTGCTGTCCGACCTCACCTGGTCGTCCGCCCCCGGGACCGTACCGGCGGTGTCGACCTCGGTGGCGCTGCAGGTCGAGGGCGCGTCGATCGCCGAGGTCCGTCAGGTCGGCACCGTCGTCTACGCACGCGCCGACCTGCCCGCCGCGGAGGCCGCGTTCGAGGTCGAGGACCTCGCCGGGGACCTGACCACGGGCGCCGAGGGCGCCCCGGCCGAGGTGGCCGGCGCGCTCGACGCGCTCGTGGCGGGCGAGTGGGTCAGCCTCGACACCGCCGACCTCGTCGAGCAGCTCGCGGCGATGGGCGCGCCGGCCCCGCAGCCGGCGGACGAGGACACCGACCGGGCCGCCGCCGCGATCGAGGGGTTCCTGTCCGAGGCGGCCGCGGTGCTGCGCAAGGAGGTCGTCGTCAGCGAGACGGGGAACGACGCCTACGAGGTGACCGCGCCGCTGGACAAGGTGCTGACCAGCCTGACGCCGTCGATCACCTCGCTGGTCGGCGAGCTCGTCACGCTCTCGGGTGCCCTGCCCGAGGGCTCGGGGACCCCCGAGGACGAGCTCGCGCAGGAGGCCACCTCGGGCGTCCAGGAGGCCCTCGAGGGGTTCCAGGACGACCTGGCGGGCCGTACCGCGACCGTGCAGGTCGGCCTCGACGGCGACCGGCTCGCCAGCGCGCGGCTCGACGTCTTCCAGCTGGTCGACGAGGACACCCGCACCGACATGGCTGGTGACGGCGTCACCTCGCTGCCGGTGCTGCTCGAGTTCGCGCACGAGGGCGAGGTCGTGGCCCCGGACGGCGCCACGGCGCTCGACCTGGAGGCACTGCTCGGCGGCGCGGGCGGACTCGTGGGCGTGCCGATGACCGACTTCCTCGGCGCGGGCGGCGACCTGGTCGCGGTCCCGGGCGACGAGGGCGACCTGGTGGACGCGGGCGCGCCCTGGGTGCTCACCACCGAGGAGCTCGAGGCGATGGGCCTCGGGCTCGAGGCGTCCGGCCTGACCGCCGAGCAGCACGCGCAGCTGCTCGAGGACATGGGCATCGTCGTCACCCCCTGACCGGGGGGCTCCACGACCGCGGCCGTCGTGCCGTCCGGCCCTCAAGCCGGACGGCGCGTCGGCCGATCCTGTGCCATGGCCATCTCCGAGCCGGCACCGCGGGTCCCGGCGCAGCGCGCGCCGGTCGACGACCTGCCGCGGCGCGCGACGACCGTCCCGCACCAGTGGACCGCGGCCGACCGGTTCGCCGACCGCAGCGGCCTGGCGGGCACCCAGGCCCGCGTCCTGCTCGCCGTCTTCTGCGGGCTCGCGCCCGACCACGGCGAGGGCGACGTCCCCGCCTGAGGCCCGACGAGGAACCCCGGACGCACGGGAGGGCGGCACCCCGCTGGGGTGCCGCCCTCCGTCGTGCCGGGCCTAGCGCGGGATCAGAAGTCCATCCCGCCCATGTCGCCACCCGGAGCGGCCGGGGCGGCCTTCTCCGGCTTGTCGGCGATGACGGCCTCGGTGGTGAGGAACAGCGCCGCGATGCTGGACGCGTTCTGCAGCGCCGACCGGGTCACCTTCACCGGGTCGTTGATGCCGGACGCGAGCATGTCGACGTACTCGCCGGTGGCGGCGTTCAGGCCGTGACCCGTCTCCAGGTTGCGCACCTTCTCCGCCACGACGCCGCCCTCGAGACCGGCGTTGACCGCGATCTGCTTGAGCGGGGCCTCGACGGCCACCTTGACGATGTTGGCGCCGGTGGCCTCGTCGCCCTCGAGCGACAGGTTCGCGAACGCGACCTTGCCGGCCTGGATGAGGGCGACGCCGCCGCCGGCGACGATGCCCTCCTCGACGGCCGCCTTGGCGTTGCGCACGGCGTCCTCGATGCGGTGCTTGCGCTCCTTGAGCTCGACCTCGGTGGCCGCGCCCGCCTTGATGACGGCCACGCCGCCGGCGAGCTTGGCGAGGCGCTCCTGGAGCTTCTCGCGGTCGTAGTCGGAGTCCGACTTCTCGATCTCGGCGCGGATCTGGTTGACCCGGCCCGCGATCTGCTCGCTGTCGCCCGCACCCTCGACGATGGTGGTCTCGTCCTTGGTGATGGTGACCTTGCGGGCCTGGCCGAGCAGGTCCAGGGTCGCGTTCTCGAGCTTGAGACCCACGGTCTCGCTGATGACCTGGCCGCCGGTGAGGATGGCCATGTCCTGCAGCATCGCCTTGCGGCGGTCGCCGAAGCCGGGCGCCTTGACGGCGGCCGACTTGAAGATGCCGCGGATCTTGTTGACCACCAGGGTGGCCAGCGCCTCGCCGTCGACGTCCTCGGAGATGATCAGCAGCGGCTTGCCGGACTGGGTGACCTTCTCCAGCAGCGGCAGCAGGTCCTTGATCGAGGAGATCTTGGACTCGACGAACAGGATGTACGGGTCCTCCAGGACCGTCTCCATCCGCTCGGCGTCGGTGACGAAGTAGTGCGAGATGTAGCCCTTGTCGAAGCGCATGCCCTCGGTGAGCTCGAGCTCGAGGCCGAAGGTGTTGCTCTCCTCGACGGTGATCACGCCCTCCTTGCCGACCTTGTCCATGGCCTCGGCGATGAGCTCGCCGATGGACGGGTCGCCGGCCGAGATGCCCGCGGTGGCAGCGATCTGCTCCTTGGTCTCGACCTCCTTCGCGGAGTCGAGCAGCGCGGCGGAGACGGCCTCGACGGCCTTCTCGATGCCGCGCTTGAGCGCCATCGGGTTGGCGCCGGCGGCCACGTTGCGCAGGCCCTCGCGGACCATCGCCTGGGCCAGCACGGTGGCGGTGGTGGTGCCGTCGCCCGCGACGTCGTCGGTCTTCTTCGCGACCTCCTTGACGAGCTCCGCACCGATCTTCTCGTAGGGGTCCTCGAGCTCGATCTCCTTGGCGATGGACACACCATCGTTGGTGATCGTGGGGGCGCCCCACTTCTTCTCGAGGACGACGTTGCGGCCCTTCGGGCCGAGGGTGACCTTGACGGCGTCGGCGAGGGTGTTCATGCCCCGCTCGAGACCGCGGCGGGCCTCCTCGTTGAAGGAGATGATCTTGGCCATCTGGGTGGTTCCTCCCGGACACGGGTGGGTTCTGGGCGGCGCCGACCGGGTGCCCGCGACGGACGGACCGCCTCCCGGACGCACCCTGCGCGCCCGCGCGACGACCCTCACCAGGTGGAGCCGTGGTTCTGGCACTCACGTGCACGGAGTGCCAGAGCTGCCAGGACAATGATTAGCACTCGCCCCCTGCGAGTGCAAGCGAGCGGAGGGCTGTCCGCCGAGGGCGGACGACCCTCAGGAGCCCGGGGCGAGCGAGGGCGCCCGGCGCACCCCGAAGACCTCGCGCAGGGCGCTGCGCGCCGCGTTCCAGCCGCAGATGCCGTGGACGCCGGGACCGGGCGCGGCCGACGACGAGCACAGGTACGCGCCGTCACCCACCCGGTACGGGTTCGGCGCGAACGTCGGGCGGCCGAACACCTGCAGCAGGTCGACCGCGCCGGCCGCGATGTCGCCGCCGACGTAGTTCTCGTCGTGCTCGGCCATCCGGGACGCCGGGACGCACCGGCTCGCCACGACGACGTCGCGGAAGCCGGGGGCGAACCGCTCCACCTGCGCCGTGACGTCCTCGGTGACGTCGCGGTCGGACCCGGCGGGCACGTGGGCGTAGGTCCAGAACGGCCGCAGGCCGCCGACCTCGCGGCCGGGGTCGGCCACCGTCGGGTCGCTCGCCAGCACGGTGGGCCGCTCGGCGTGCCGGCCGCGCGCGATCGCCCGCTCGGCCGCCGCCATCTGCGCCCGCGACCCGCCGACGTGGACGGTGCCCGACAGCCCGACCTCGGGCACGGCCCACGGCACCGGCCCGGACAGCACGAAGTCGACCTTGGCGGCGGCGTCGCCGTACCGGAACCGGCGCAGCCCGGCGGCGGTGCGCGCGGGCACCCGGTCGCCGAGCACCTCGAGCACCGTCCGCGGCGTGGTGTCGAACAGGTGCGCGCGGGCGGCCGGCAGGTCGGCGGCGGACGCGACCCGGCGCCCGGTCTCGACCGTCCCGCCGTGGGCGCGCAGGTCCTCGAGCAGCGCGTCGACGATCGCCCGGCTGCCCCCCACCGGGATGGGCCAGCCGGTGCCGTGGGCGAGCGGCGCGAGCAGCAGGGCGGCACCGGCGGACGCGAGCGTCGGCATCGGGCTGATGGAGTGCATCGCCACGCCGGTGAACAGCGCGGGTGCGACGTCGCCGCGGAACCGGGCGCCCCAGGCGCGCGTGCCCTGCTCCAGCGTCCGCAGCCCGAACTGCGTCGCGGCGACGAGGTCCGGCGGCAGGCTGCGCAGGTCGCCCATCGCGAACCGCACGACGCCGTCCTGACGGCGCGCGAGCCGCCCGACCAGCGAGCGCCAGGCGTCGCCGTCCTCGCCGAGGCCCTCGGCGGTGCGGTCGAGGTCGCGCCAGGCGAGGCCGGCGCGGCCGCCGTCGAGCGGCTGGGCGTAGGCCACCTCGGGCTGCGCGAGCCCGACGCCGCGCGCGACCAGGTCGAACTCGGCGAAGAACGGCGAGGCGATCGCCATCGGGTGCACCGCCGAGCAGACGTCGTGCACGACGCCGGGCGCCAGACCGAGGTCGAGGGTGCGGGCCCCGCCGCCGACCGTGTCCTGCGCCTCCAGCACGGTCACCTGCAGGCCGGCCCGCGCCAGCGTCACGGCGGCCGCCAGGCCGTTCGGTCCGGACCCCACCACCACCGCGTCGACCACCTCACCACCCTGGCACGCGGCCGGACGGCCCGCTCACCGCGCGGCAGCCTCCTGCACGACGGCGTCGAGCACCTCGGCCATCGCCTCCGGCTCCCATCCGTGCTGCTCGCCTTGCACGCGGCGCCACCGGCCCCCGGGGACGGCGTCGGCCACCGAGCGCGCCGCCGGCTCCATCACGTCGTAGGTCTGCTCGCCGACCATCGCCAGCACCGGGACGCGCAGGTGCCCGAGCAGCTCGGCGTGCGGGGCCGACTCGGCCCACGCGAGCGAGTGCGCGTCCGGGCGCACGCTGCCGGCCTGGTCGACCATCGCGGGCGTCGCGCGCACCGCCTCGAGGATCTCGGGCGGCATGTCCCGCATGTAGGCGCCGAGCGCGCCGTCGAGGTCACCGGCGTCGAGCAGCCGGTCGACCTCGTCGGCCCAGGCCTGCCCGCCGCTGCCCGGCGGCGCGAGCGGCGCCTCCCACAGCGCCAGCGCGGCGACCGGCAGCCCGTGCGCGGCGGCGAACAGCGCGATCGAGCACCCCGACGAGTGACCGACGAGCACGGCCGGTCCGACCCGGTCGGTGAGCGCGGCCAGGGCGGCGACCTCGCGGTCGAGGGAGATCGGACCGGCGACGGCGCTGCCCCCGCGTCCGACCCGGTCGTGGACGACGGCGTCGACGCCGCGGGCCGCGAGCAGCTCGGCCGTCCGCGTCGTCGTCGGGTCGATCGCGCGCCACGGTCCGGCGCCCGCGACGAAGACGACGGTGGGCAGGTCGCCGCCGGGAGCGGCGCGGTGGTGGTCGTAGGCGACGACGTCGCCGCGGGCGGTGGTGAGCGTCTCGGGCACGGCGGGTGGACCGGCCGCGAGCGCCGGACTCATCGCCCGACCGGGGAGCATCCGGCACCGCAGCGGAGCCGGATCCTCCCCGGTGCGTGGGCCGGGCGGCTCAGCCGACCTCGGCCAGCCGCGGCGCGACCTCCTCGCCGAAGCGCTGCGCCCAGGTGACCGGGTCGGGCGTGACGGCGCGCAGGTGCAGGTGGGCGATGCCGGCGTCGGACATCGCGTGCGCCCCGCGCAGGAACGCGTCGACGTCGTCGAGCGGGTCCTGCATGCCACCCATCGCGGTCTTCTCGATCGCGTCGTAGTCGGTGCCCTCGGTCTCGCAGTGCCGCGCCAGCACCGCCAGCTTGTGCCGGGCCGCGTCGGCGTCCGGGACGATGAGGTTGCAGGCGTCCGCGTAGCGGGCGACCAGGCGCAGCGTCTTGCGCTCCCCCGACCCGCCGATCACCACGCCGGGACGCGGACGCGACACGGTGGCGGGGACGCTGATCGTCTCGGCGAGCTCGTAGTGCGTGCCGCGGTAGGGGCCCTCGTCGTCACCCCACATCTGCAGGGCGACCTGCAGCGCCTCCTCGAGCCGCTCGAACCGCTCCGCGACGGGCGGGTACGGGACCCCGAGCGCCAGGTGCTCGCGCTCGTACCAGGCGGCGCCGATGCCGAGGAAGGCCCGGCCGCCGCTCAGCACGTCGAGGGTGCTGACGGTCTTCGCCAGCAGCCCCGGATGCCGGTAGGTGACGCCGGTGACGACCGTGCCGAGCCGGACCGTCGTGGTGACGGCCGCGGCGAAGCCGAGCGTCGTGTACGCCTCGAGCATCGGGTCGTGGGCGGTGCGGAACTGCTCCATCTGGAACCAGTGGTCCATCACCGTGAACCACGACGCACCCGCCTGCTCGGCCGCGCGGGCGGTGCCGGCGACCGCCGGGGCGATCGCCTCGGGGCCGCCGGGCAGGTTGAAGTCCATGAAGTGCACGCCGAATCGCATGCCGTCAGTGTCCTCTTGCCCGGGCGGCCCCGCCCGGCGACCTCAGATCGCGCGGACCTGCTCGGCCTGCGGGCCCTTGGCGCCCTGGCCCACCTGCAGCTCGACCTTCTGGCCCTCGTCGAGGCTGCGGTAGCCGTCGGCCTCGATCGCCGAGAAGTGGACGAACACGTCCTGCCCGCCCTCGCCGTCGAGGGTGATGAAGCCGAAGCCCTTCTCGGCGTTGAACCACTTGACCGTGCCCTGAGCCATCTCGCGGTGCTCCCCTGAGTACGGCGGGCGCCCTCGCCCGCCGGATCGTGCCGCCCGGCCGAGCGACCGGGGCGCGCGCCGACCCTAGCGGCGCCGCACGGAACGGACCAGCACCCCGCGGCTACTCGCGGTCCTGGCCCACCACGACGACCACGGGCGCGGACGCCCCCTCGTCGAGCTCGGCCTGCACGCCCAGGTCGGTGGCGACCGCGGCCGCGGTGGCCTCGTGCTCGGGGGCGGAGTACCGCACCACGGTCTGCGCCAGCGGGTCGCCGTCGGCGTTGCCGACCTCGCCGACCGTCCAGCCCAGGCCGGTGAGCTCGTCGCGCACGCGGCCGGCCAGGCCGCTCGCGCCGGTGCCGTTCAGCACCACGAGCGGGAGCGCGCGGTCGGCGGTCGGGGCCGGCGGCTCGCTGGTCGCGGGCGGTGCCGACGTGGTGGCGGCGGGGTCGGTGGCCGCGGGGTCGGTCGCGGCGGGCTCGGTGGCGGCGGGGTCGGTCGACGGGCCGCCGAGCGGGGCCGTGGGGTTGCCGCCGCCCGTCAGGTAGACGACGACCAGGACGACGACCACGACGACCGCGAGCGCGGCCAGCAGGTACGGGAGCTGCTCGAGGACGACGGGGGTGGCGGTGCGGTGGGCGCCGCGGCGCGCGCCGGGCGGGTAGTCGACGTCGAACTCGTCGACCGGGTACTCGTCGGTGCGGCTGTCGGGCACGGACCCAGCGTGTCAGACCTGCACGCCGAGGCGGCGCGCGGAGCGGGCGCGCTGGCGCGAGTGGCGCATGCGGCGCAGCCGCTTGACGAGCATCGGGTCGTGGGCGAGGGCGTCCGGGGAGTCGATGAGCGCGTTCAGCACCTGGTAGTACCGGGTGGCCGACATCTCGAACAGCTCGCGGACGGCCTGCTCCTTGGCGCCGGCGTACTTCCACCACTGGCGCTCGAAGTCGAGGATGCGGCGGTCGCGGTCGGACAGGGCCGACCCCGCCTCGGACGGCGTGCCGAGCTCGGCGGCGTCCATGCTGGTCCTCCTGGTGGTCCGGTTCCGTGCGCCGGGACGCGTCCCGACCCGGCAACTGTACGACCGAACCACACGCTTGTCATTCCACCCCGCCAGGTCCCTCCCCGACCCCGGCCGGGCGCGCCCGGGCGGCGTAGCCTGCCGGGCGTGACCGCGAGGCCCCTGTCCGAGCTCGTGCACCCCACCTGGGTGCCGGCGCTGGAGCCGGTCGCCGACCGCGTCGCCGCCCTCGGCGCGATGCTGCGGGAGGAGAACGCCGCCGGCCGCGGCTACCTGCCCGCCGGCGACCGGGTGCTCCGGGCGTTCGCCGACCCCTTCGACGCCGTCCGCGTGCTCCTCGTCGGCCAGGACCCGTACCCCACGCCCGGGCACCCGATCGGGCTGTCGTTCGCGGTCGAGCGCACGGTGCGCCCGGTGCCGCGCAGCCTGCAGAACATCTACGCCGAGCTGCGCTCGGACACCGGCGTCGAGCCGCCGGCGCACGGCGACCTCAGCGCCTGGACGCGGCAGGGCGTGCTGCTGCTCAACCGCGTCCTCACGGTCGCGCCGGGCTCGTCCGGGTCGCACCGGGGACGCGGCTGGGAGGACGTCACCGACGCCGCCGTCCGCGCCCTCGCCGCGCGCGGGACGCCGCTCGTCGCGGTGATGTGGGGCCGCGACGCGCAGTCGGTCGGCCCGCTGCTGGGGAGCACGCCGGTCGTCGCCTCGGTGCACCCGAGCCCGTTGTCGGCCTCGCGCGGCTTCTTCGGCTCGCGCCCGTTCAGCACCGTGAACCGCCTGCTCGAGGAGCAGGGCGCGCCGCCGGTCGACTGGACGCTCGACCCGTGACCGGGCCCCACCCCGGGCGTCCGCACCCCCGGCTGGGGTCGCGGGCGCGGCGGGCGCTGGCCGGCCACGCCGAGCCGACGCTGGCGATCGGCGTCCGCACGCCCCGCTCGCAGGTCGACGACCTCGCCGCGCACTCCGCGCTCGAGCTGGCCCTGCGCATCGGCGAGGCGATGGTGGCGCTCGGCGTCCCGGCGGCCGACGTCACCGCGACCGTGCTGCGCGTCGCCGCGGCGTACGGGCTCGAGGGCTGCCAGGTCGACGTCACCTTCACCTCGCTGACGGTGAGCTGGGACCGCGACGACGGCATCCCGCTCACGGGGATGCGGATCGTGCGCGCCCGCACCCAGGACTACTCGCGGCTGCAGGGCGTCGCCGACGTCGCCGGCCACGTCGGACGCGGCGGCGTCCCGCTCGACGAGGCCCACCGGCTGCTCGACGACGTCGTGCGCGCGCCGCACCCGTACCGGCGCGGCGTCGCGACCGCGGCGCTCGCCGCGATGGCGGCGGCGGTCGGCGTGCTGCTCGGCGGCGGCTGGCTGGTCGCGCTCGTGGCGGCAGGCACCACCGCGGGCGTCGACCTGCTGCAGCGCGTGCTCGGCCGGTGGGGGCTGCCGACGTTCTTCCAGCAGGTGGTCGGCGCGGCGCTCGCGACGACCATCGCGGTCGTCGCGGTCGCGGTCGACGCGCCGTTGCGGTCCTCGCTCGTCGTGGCCGCCGGCATCGTCGTGCTGCTCGCCGGGCTCGGCCTGGTCGGCGCGGTCGAGGACGCCATCAGCGGGTTCCACGTCACCGCCGCCGCCCGCGGCGCCGAGGTCGTGACGCTGACCGCCGGCATCGTCGTGGGCATCGCGGCGGTGCTCGACGTCGCGCGCCGGCTGCAGGTGCCGCTGTCGGTGCTCGGCCCGTCCGCGTCGGAGGCCGGGCTGTGGCTCCAGGTGCCCGCGGCGGCGGCGATCTCGGCGGGGTTCGCGGTGGCGGCGTACGCCCGTCCCCGCGCCGTGGTCGTGGCGGCAGCGGCCGGCGCCCTCGCGATGGCGACGTACGGCGCGGGCGTGGGGCTCGGGCAGTCCGCGGCCGTCGCGAGCGCCCTCGCCGCCGCCGTCCTCGGCTTCAGCGGCGAGGCGCTGGCCGACCGGCTGCGGGTGCCGCCGCTGCTGGTGGCGGTCTGCGGGATCATCGCGCTGCTGCCGGGCCTGGCGATCTACCGCGGCCTGTTCCTCGTCGTCGTCGACGGCAACATCCAGGGCGGCCTCGGCAGCCTCACCGGCGCGCTCGCCACCGGGCTCGGCCTGGCCGCGGGCGTCACCCTCGGCGAGTTCCTGGCGACCCCGGTGCGGCGCAGCGTCGACCGGTTCGAGCGCTCCGTGCGCCGCCGGGCTGCTCCCCCGGAGTAGCCGCCTCCCCCTGTCCCTTCGCCACGTTCAGTTGGCGACCACCACCTTCACGGGGCGTGCACGCCCCGTTCAGTGGCTGCTCGCCAACTGAACGTGGTGAACGATCAGACGCGGTAGGGGCTCTCGGTGACGCCGACGCCGCTCTCGTCGTCGAAGCGGTAGACCTCGCGGCCGCCGATGAAGACCGTCAGGGCGCGCGACATCACGTCGAGCGGGTCGCCCGACCAGATCACCACGTCGGCGTCCTTGCCGACGGCGAGCGAGCCGACGCGGTCGTCGACGCCGCTGATGCGGGCCGGGTTGATGGTGAGCGCCCGCAGCGCCTCGTCGCGGTCGAGGCCCTCCTTCACGGCCAGCGTCGCCTGGTGCACGAGGAAGTGGATCGGCACCACCGGGTGGTCGGTGGTGATCGCGATCGTGACGCCGGCCTTCGCCAGCAGCCCGGGGTTGCGCAGCGAGCGGTTGCGCAGCTCGACCTTGCTGCGGGTGGTGAACAGCGGGCCGATCACCACCGGGATGCCCTTGTCGGCGAGCACGTCGGCGATCAGGTGCCCCTCGGTGCCGTGGTGCAGCACGAGGCGGTACCCGAACTCCTCGCTGAGCCGGACGGCGGTGGCGATGTCGTCGGCGCGGTGCGAGTGCTGCGACCAGGGCAGCTCGCCGTCGAGCACGCGCACCAGCACCTCGAGGGTGGTGTCGCGGTCGAACGGCTCCTTCGCCTTGAGCGCGCGGTCGCGGCGGGCCCGGTAGTCCTGCGCCTTGGTGAACGCGTCGCGGATCACGGCGGCGACGCCCTGCCGGGTCGAGGGCAGCTTCTTCTGGTCGCCGTAGACGCGCTTGGGGTTCTCGCCCAGCGCGCTCTTCACCCCGGCCGGGGCCTTGACCACCATCTCGTCGACGATCCGGCCCCACGTCTTCAGCGCGACCGACTGGCCACCGATCGGGTTGCCGGAGCCGGGCTTCACCACGGCGGTGGTGACGCCGCCGGACAGCGCGTCGCGGAAGCCCTCCTCCGCCGGGTTGATCGCGTCGAGCGCGCGCATCCGCGCGCCGTTCGGGTCGGTCATCTCGTTGGTGTCCTGGCCGGCCCAGCCCTCGGCCTCCTCGTGGACACCCAGGTGCGCGTGCGCCTCGACGAAGCCGGGCAGCACCCACTGCCCGGTGGCGTCGACGACGCGGGCCCCCTTGGGGACGCGCACCTTCGCGCCGATCGCGGCGACCTTGCCGTCGCGCAGCAGGACGGTGCCGCCCTCGATCGGCGCGCCCTCGACGGGGACGACGTAGCCGCCGGTGACGGCGACGACCTCGGGGCTGCGGTCCTGGGCGGCGGTGGGACGGCTGGGCACGGCGACCTCGTTCCCGCGGACGGCGCGCGCCCGCTCACGGCTGGCTCTGTGGGCGTCGTCGATCCCATCACACCCGGGCGGACGCGGCCCGCCGGGACCGGACCACCCGGGCCGGGTGACCGGCCCCGGCAGCCCGGCTCAGGAGGTCAGCTGGCGGAACCACTCCCAGCCGCCGGCCGCGAGCAGCGCGGCGGGCAGCGCGAGCGCGACGCACAGGCCCTCGAGCCCGTCCCCGAACCGGGCCCAGCGCACCGAGCGCCAGCCGCGCCCGAACGCGGTCGCGACCAGCACGGCGGCGGTGCCGCCGACGGCGAGGACGACCGCGAGCGCGACACCTCCCCCGGTGCCGAGCGCGCGGACGGCGAGCGCGATCGCCGTGACCGCGCAGACCCCCGCGGCCGCCAGCAGGGCGAGCTTCGCGGTGCGGTGCCGCAGCGTGCGCGAGAGCAGCGCCTGCCCCGGCGCGAGCAGGGCGGCGAGCGCGAGCCCGCCGGGGACGGCCAGACCGCCCGGGGTCGGGCCGAGCAGCAGCGCCAGGGCCACCGCCGCCGCGACCGAGGCGGGCGCCACCGCGGACGAGGAGTGCAGGCGGGTGCCGCGGCGCAGCGTCGCCAGCACGTCGCCGGCGAGCACCCGCGAGCGGGGACGCCGACGGCCCTCCTCGCGCGCCGACCACGCCGTGACCGACAGCCGGTCGAGCTCGAGCAGCGCGTCGTCCGGCACCACGACCACCGCGGACGGCAGCAGCCGCAGCAGCGGCAGGACGCCGGCGGCCAGCACGGCCCAGCCGACCGCGACCTCGCCGCCGCGCAGGAGCACCGTCCCGAACACGACGGCACCGACGACGCCGAGCGCGACGAGCACGACCAGCGGCTCGTCGCGCCCGTGACCGCCGCTGCGGGCGAGACCGGCGAGCACCCCGCAGGTGAGCATCCCGGCCGTCAGCGCGAGCAGGTCGGCGCCCGGTCCGGGCTGCCACTGCTGCAGGGCCAGCGCGGCGGCGCCGACCAGCACGCCGCCGACCCGCACGACCTCGCCGCGCTCCCCCGGGCCGGCGAGCAGGACGGCGGCGGCGCACACGAGCACCAGCGCGAGGCACCACGTCCCGCGTCCGGCCGGGTCGGCGGCCGCGAGCGCGAGCAGGGCGAGCGTCGCCACGACGACGGCGGCGAGCGTCGGCACCCAGCCGCGGTCGACGTCGACGACGGGACCGGGCGCACCGCGCCGGCCGCGGCGCCCGGAGCGGCCGCGGGTGCGGGTCGGGGCGACGACGAGCAGGTCGCCGTCGCGCACGCCCTGGTCGGCGACGGGCAGGTCGGGGTCGAGCACGAGACCGGACCGGGTGAGCACCGCGGGCGTCTCACCGCCGGTGTCGCCGAGCACCGCGGTGACGACCGGGACGACGAGGTCGCCGGCGGGCGTGCCGGGGTCGACGACGAGGTCGTGGCGGCCGGTGGGTCCCTGCAGGCTCACCCGCAGCAGCACGGGGGTCGCCGGCTCCATGCGGGTCCCCCTCCTGTGCGCGAGCGCCGCGGGCGTCCGCGCGGTCCGGCCTATCATGCGCCACACGGGGCCCACCTCGCCCCGGCCCGTCCACGGGTACCGCGACAGACGTGCCGAGGGGGACGACCGGTGGTGACCACGCTGCGCCGGGGGCCGCGCCTGGAGCCGCCGCCGATGCCGCGGGGCGAGATCGTCCTGCAGCCGCCGCCGGAGACCGAGCCGGACGAGGGCTCGAGCAACGTGCTGATGCAGGCGCTGCCGATGCTCGGCAGCCTCGGGTCGATCGGCTTCGTCGCCACGATGGGCGGCACGCGCGCCTACGTCTCGGCCGGCATGTTCCTCGTCGCCTCGCTGGGGTTCGTCGTCGTCAGCATCTGGCGGCAGCGCTCGCAGAAGGTCGCGCGCACCACCGGGGCGCGCCGCGAGTACCTGCGCTACCTGGCCCAGGTGCGCGCGCAGGTGCGCGACACGGCGCAGCAGCAGCGCGACTCGCTGACGTGGGACCACCCCGACCCGGCCGCGCTGCCGGCGCTGGCCGAGGAGCGCACCCGCGTCTGGGAGCGGCGGCAGGGCGACGACGACTTCCTGCACGTGCGGTTCGGCCTGTCGCCCCAGCCGCTGGCCCGGACGCTGGTCGCGCCGGAGTCGGCGCCGGTCGACCAGCTCGACCCGGTCGCGGCGTCGGCCCTGCACCGGCTCGTCGTCACCCACGCCGTGCAGCCGGACCTGCCCGCCGCGCTCGACCTGGCCTCGTTCCCGCGGCTCGAGGTCACCGGGCCGGAGGGGCAGGCGCGGGCGCTGGCCCGGGCGCTCGTCGCGTCCGCCGCGACCCTGCACTCCCCCGACCACCTGCGGGTGGCGGTGCTCGCCGACGAGGACGCCCTGGTGCACTGGGAGTGGCTGAAGTGGCTCCCGCACGCCGGCAGCCCGCACCGGCGCGACGGCGCCGGCCCGGCGCGGATGGTGAGCGCGTGGTGGGAGGACCTCGCCCCGCTGCTGCCCGAGCCGGGGCGCGAGCACCTGCCGCACCTGCTCGTCGTGCTCGACGGCGGCCGGGTGCCGCCGGGCGACCCGGTCGTCACCCCGGACGGCGTGCCGGGCGTCACCGTCGTCGACCTGCCGTCGTCGTGGGACGCCCTCACCGACGAGCGGGTGCTGCGGCTGGCGCTGGAGGGCGCGCCCCGCCAGGACGGCCGGGTCCCGGTGCGCGCGCTGCGGCTGCGCACCGACCCGACGTCCGGTGCAGCCGACCAGCTCGACGTCGCCAGCGCCGAGGCGCTCGCACGGCGCCTGACGCCGCTGCACGCGGGCGACGACACCGCGTCCGGCGCGGCCGGCGCGACAGGCACCGACGTGGTGCACGCGGACGCCGAGCTGGTCGACCTGCTCGGCCTGCCCGACGTGCGCGACCTCGACGTCGACGTGGCCTGGCGTCCCCGGCCGGCGCGCGACCGGCTGCGGGTGCCGATCGGGCTCGGGTCCGACGGCGCGCCGGTGCACCTCGACATCAAGGAGTCGGCGCAGCAGGGCATGGGGCCGCACGGGCTCGTCATCGGCGCGACCGGCTCCGGCAAGTCCGAGTTCCTGCGCACCCTGGTGCTCGGCATGGTGCTGACCCACCCGCCGGAGCAGCTCAACCTCGTGCTCGTCGACTTCAAGGGCGGCGCGACCTTCGCCGGCATGGCCGACATGCCGCACGTGTCGGCCGTGATCACCAACCTCGAGAACGAGCTGGTGCTCGTCGACCGGATGCAGGACGCCCTGTCCGGCGAGATGGTGCGCCGCCAGGAGCTGCTGCGCGCGGCGGGCAACTTCCAGGGCGTCAAGGAGTACGAGCGGGCGCGGGCGTCCGGCGAGCCGCTCGACCCGCTGCCGTCGCTGTTCGTCGTCGTCGACGAGTTCTCCGAGCTGCTCACGGCCAAGCCGGACTTCATCGACCTGTTCGTCGCGATCGGCCGGCTCGGCCGCTCGCTCGGCCTGCACCTGCTGCTCGCGTCGCAGCGCCTCGAGGAGGGACGGCTGCGCGGGCTCGACTCCCACCTGTCGTACCGCGTGGGCCTGCGGACGTTCTCGGCCGCCGAGTCGCGCACGGTGCTGGGGGTGCCGGACGCCTACGAGCTGCCGGCCGTGCCCGGCCTCGGCTACCTCAAGCCCGACCAGTCGACGCTGCTGCGGTTCAAGGCGTCCTACGTGTCCGGACCGCCGCCGGCGCGCAGGGTCGCCGGGCGACGGGGGACGGGTGCCGGCGCGTCCGCGCCCGTCGAGGTGCTGCCGTTCACGCTCGGACCGGTGCTGCGCACCCAGGACCAGCTGCCGCCGGCCCCGGTCGACGACGCCGCACCGGCTGCGGCGACCCCGGCGTCCGACAGCCGGTCCGTGCTCGACGTCGCCGTCGACGCCATGCGCGGCAGGGGATCTCGCGCGCACCAGGTGTGGCTGCCGCCGCTCGACCTGCCAGCGACGCTCGACCAGCTCATGCCCGACCTCGCCGAGGACCCGCAGCTCGGGCTCGTCAGCCGGCGCTGGCGCTCGGCGGGCGCGCTGGTCGTGCCGCTCGGCATCGTCGACAAGCCGCTCGAGCAGCGCCGCGACGTGCTGACCGTCGACCTCGGCGGCGCGGCGGGCCACGTCGCCGTCGTCGGTGGGCCGCGGTCGGGCAAGTCGACGTTCGCGCGCACCGTCGTCGCCGCGCTGTCGCTCGCGCGCACGCCGCGCGAGGTGCAGTTCTACGTCCTCGACTTCGGCGGCGGCACGTTCGCGCCGCTGCAGGACCTCCCGCACGTCGCCGGGGTGGCAGGGCGGTCCGAGCCCGACGTCGTCCGGCGGGTGGTCGCCGAGGTGGCGGGCGTCGTCCGCGAGCGCGAGGCGTACTTCCGCGCGAACGGCATCGACTCGATCGACACCTACCGCTCGCGCCGCGCCGCCGGCGAGGTCGACGACGGGTACGGCGACGTCTTCCTCGTGGTCGACGGGTGGGCCACGCTGCGGGCCGACTTCGAGGGGCTCGAGCACGAGCTGCAGGACCTCGTGCAGCGCGGCCTCACCTACGGCGTCCACGTCGTGGTCACCGCGAACCGCTGGTCCGACATGCGGTCGGCGGTGCGCGACGTGCTCGGCACCCGGCTCGAGCTGCGGCTCGGCGACCCGCTCGACTCCGAGATCGACCGCAAGGTGGCGGTGAACGTCCCCGCCGGGCGGCCGGGTCGCGGCATCGTGCCCGGCCGGCTGCACCACCTCGCGGCGCTGCCGCGCATCGACGGCTCGCCCGACGGCGCGACGCTCGGCGAGGGCGTCACCGACCTGGTGGCGCGCGTTGCCGCCGCGTACCGCGGTGCGCCCGGGCCGAAGCTGCGGCTGCTGCCCGACCGGGTGCTGCTCGACGACGTGCGACGCCGGCACCTCGCGGTGGCGGGCGAGGGCTCGCGCGAGCTCGTGCTCGGCGTCGACGAGGCCGCGCTGGCACCGGTGCTGCTCGACGTCGACACCGAGCCGCACCTGCTGCTGTTCGGCGACGGCGGCTCGGGCAAGTCGTCGGTGCTGCGCACCTACGCGGCCGAGGTGGTGCGCACCCGGTCGCCGAAGGAGGCGCAGCTGTTCGTCGTCGACTACCGCCGCAGCCTGCTCGGCGAGGTGCCCGACGACTACCGGATCGAGTACCTCACCAGCTCGGCGCAGGCGGCGCCCGCGGTCGCCGAGGTGGCCGAGTACCTGCGCACCCGCGTGCCCGGGCCGGACGTCACCGCCGAGCAGCTGCGCACCCGGTCGTGGTGGACCGGGCCCGAGCTGTTCGTGCTCGTCGACGACTACGACCTCGTGGTCTCCTCGCAGGGCTCGCCGCTCGCGCCGCTGGTCGACCTGCTGCCGCAGGCCCGCGACGTCGGGCTGCACCTGGTGCTGGCCCGCCGGTCGGGCGGCGCGTCGCGGGCCCTCTACGAGCCGGTCATCCAGTCGCTGCGCGACCTGTCGTCGCCCGGGCTGCTGCTGTCGGGCAGCCCCGACGAGGGCCAGCTGGTCGGCGCCCTGCGGCCGGTGCCGTCCGTCCCCGGACGCGGCCGGGTGCTCACCCGCGCCGGCGGCGTCCAGGTGGTGCAGACCGCCTGGACCGACCCGGTCGGCTGACCGCGGCCCCGCCGCCCCTGTTCGTCCACCACGTTCAGTTGGCGACCACGCACTCCACGTGGTGGGCACGCCACGTGGAGTGGCCGGTCGCCAACTGAACGTGGTGAACGGACGACGGCGCGGCGGTCAGGCCCGGGCGACCCGGGACACCACGCCGTCGACGTCGCGGGCGACCTGCTCGGCGGTCGTCGCGACGACGAGCCAGCCCAGGCGTCGCAGGGCGCCGGTCAGCAGCCGCTGGCCGTGCACGTGCTCGGCGGCGAGCGAGGTGTCGCCGTCACCCAGGGGCGTGCCGTCCCAGGTGAGCGCGACGCGGGCGCCGTCGTCGCGGCTGACGAGCAGGTCGGGGGCGGTCCAGCCCGAGAACGCCTCGGCCGCAACGGGTCCCGCCGTGTGACCCGCTGCGCGCAGCGCGTCGGCGAGCCGGGCGAGCAGGGCGTCGTCGGGTGCCGCGTCCGCGAGCGGGTCGGGTCCGGACGGTGCGCCGTCCTCGGCCGCCCGGAGCAGGTCGCGCAGCGCCTGCGCGCCCGGCGAACCGAGCCGCTCG
>NZ_BAAHAF010000069.1:43694-45672 GCF_054777815.1 Angustibacter speluncae
TGAGCGCGGCGCGGGCACGCGTCACGTCGAGCCGCAGCAGCGCGGCGCCCGCTGCGTCGTCGAGCGGGCCGAACCGGTGCAGCACGCGGCCGTGCGGCGTGCGGCCGACACCGACGCCCAGCAGCACGTGGTCGCGCACGGTGTCGTGCGCGCCGCGCAGGTCGGTGACGACGAACGGCTCGCTCCCCGAACCGATCCAGCGGGCGAGGTCGGGGTCCTCGCGCAGCGTCCGGCGGAGCAGGTCGGCGACCGCGACGGCCTCGGCGCGCCGGACGGTGAGCACGGCGAGCGAGCGGTCCGGGTGCTGCCGGGCGTGGTCGCCGACGAGGGCCACGAGCCGCGCCACCTCGGCCTGCGGCACCGGGTCGGCGCCGTCGGCGGTCACCGGCACGGTGGCGTCCGGCACGTGCGAGAGCACGAGCGCGGGCGGGTGCGGCGTGGGCAGGGCGGCGGGCAGGGGGTCCGGACGCGGTGGCACCGCGACGAGCTCGCGCGGGCGGTCGTGCACCCGGTCGAGGACGAGCGTGGTGAGGCGGTCGCGGGTGGCGTCGAGCAGCGAGGAGCCGGGGGTGCCCGTCGGTGCCGCGTCGTCGCCGCGAGCGCCGAGGTCGATCGGCGCCGGCGGCGCGCCGTCCGGGTCGCCGACCACCAGGGCCTGCCGCCCACGCACGAGCGCCAGCGCACCCTCGGCGGCGCCGGTGCGGTGGGCCTGCAGCACCACGACGAGGTCGTGCACCCGGTCGCCGAGCTCGGGCAGCGCGAGCGTCGTCGAGGTGCGCACCGGCGCCGGGCTGTCGCCGGCGACCTCGGTGTCGGCCTCGACCTCCCAGCCGGGGCCGGAGGCGTCCATCTCGTCGAGCACGCCCGCGTACCAGGCGATCTCGAGCTCGTCGGCGACGCGCGCACGATCGGCGCCCTGCGCGGCGAGCCGGTCGACGAGCGCCGTGAGCCCGAGCGCGTCGAGGTCGGCCAGCAGGCCGTTGCGGGCGGGCAGCACGCGCAGGTCGTCGGCCGCGTCGAGCAGCCGCCCGAGGCGGTCGAGCAGGTCGTCGACGTCGATCTCGTCGAGCCCGCCGCCGTCGGCCGTGGGCGCGAGCACCGGCTCGAGCAGCTGCAGGTCGTCGAGCACGCGGTGGTAGGCGGCGTCGGCGTCGACGAGGTCGGCGGGCGTGCTGGGGGCGCCACCCTCGCCGGCGAGCTCCTGCCACTCGCCGAGCTCGGTGCGGGCGCGCACGAGGGCGCTGTGCAGGTCGGGCACGCGCATCCCGGGACGGACGAGCGCCTCGCCCTCCTGCCGCCACCGGCGGCGCTCGAGCATCGACATCTCGACACCCTGCTCCCGGCGCCAGCGGGCGTTCGCCGTCGCCTGGATCACCTCGGTGTGCCGGCGCTCGTAGACCGCCGGCGTGAAGACGTCGAGGGTGTCGCGCACCGAGACCAGCAGGTCGAGCCGGCGGCCCCAGTCGGCGACCGTGCTGCCGGCACCGAGGCCGGACTCGGTGGTCGCGCTGGCCACCAGGTCGCGGGCGGCGGGCAGCCGCTCCTCGCGCAGCCGGCGCACGACCTCGAGCGCCCGGGCCGCCTCCTCGTCGTCGGTGAGGTCGGCGCCCCGCCAGGGGCTGGTGCGGGCGACCTCCTCGTAGGCGTCGACCTCGCCGGCGCCGACCATGAGCGCCGCCGCCTCCTCGCGGGCGCGGTCGGACGCCAGTGCCCGCAGGGTCCGGGGCGCCAGGTCGCGTCCGCGGGTGAGGGCCGGGTCGCCGGGGTCGGCGCCGAGCTCGACGAGCCGGCGCACCACCTCGACGCGGCTGCGGCCCCACGGGTGCTGCGGCCGGTGCAGGTCGGTGCGGGCGGTGACGGCGGCGGCCTCGCCGGACGCCGGGACCGGCTCGTCGAGCCGCGCGCGCACCGCCTCGAGCTCGGGTCGCTGGGGCGCCACGACGAGCACCGACAGCCCGTGGGCGTGCGCCTGCTCGAC
>NZ_BAAHAF010000070.1:0-1907 GCF_054777815.1 Angustibacter speluncae
TCGACATCGACACCGCGCGCGCGAGGGCGGACGTGCTCAGCCGCGGCTGCTCGGCCAGCAGCGCCTGAGCGTGCGCGACGTCGTCGCGCACCCCGGTGCACGCGGCGCAGCCCGCGACGTGCGCGGCGACGCCCGCGTCCCCGCCGGCGGGGTCGAGCAGGGCGTCGACCTCCTCCGGGTCGGGGTGCGCTCCGGGCGCGGCGCTGGTCACCGTGGGGTCCGCCTTCTCTGCTGGGTGGGGGCGTGCGAGCTGGTCGTGCGGGTCAGGCGTCCGGCCCGGGCGGACCGGCGCCCGCGGCCGTCCCGCCGGTGGCGGGCTCGGGGGTGCTCGCGGGTGTGACGCGCGCGGGCGGCGGACGGTTCCCGGGGTCCGCGTCGCGCGCGGCACCGCCGTCCGGGCCGGGCGCCGGACGCAGGATCTGCGCGAGCATCGCCCGGCCGCGCGAGCAGCGCGACTTCACCGTCCCCTCGGCGACGCCGAGCACCTGCGCCGCCTCGGCGACCGACAGCTCCTGCAGGTCGACCAGCACGATGGCGGCGCGGTGCGTCTCGGGCAGCTGCGCGAGCGCGCCCATCACGTCGAGCCGCGCCTCGGTGCCGGCGTGCTCGTCGCGGGGCGCGACGGGGTCGTGGTGCTCGGGCAGCGGGACGGTGGGACGCGCCTTGGCGCGGCGCAGCCGGTCGAGGCAGGCGTTCACCACCACGCGGTGCAGCCAGGTGGTGACGGCGGAGTCGCCGCGGAACGACCCGGCGTTGCGGTAGGCCGAGATCAGGGCGTCCTGCAGGGCGTCGGCGGCGTCCTCGGGGTCGCGCAGCGTGCGCACCGCCACGGCCCATAGCCGTCCGCGGTGCCGCTGCACCAGGACGGTGAACGCGTTGCGGTCGCCGGCGACGTGCGCGGTGAGCAGCGCGTGGTCGTCGCGCGGGTCGTCCGGCGGGCCCACGGGGGGACCGTCCGGGGACGGGGTCACGCCACCGCCACGTCGGCGAGCTCGATCCGGAAGCTGCCGCCGACGTCGGGCAGCTCGGTGAACCAGATCACCAGGTGCTGGGTGGTGACCGGGTCGTCCGGGCGCAGCGTGACGGTGCCGGTCGCGGGCGAGGCGGTGGCGACCACCTCGGAGCCCTCCAGGCCCTGGCCGGGCGCCGAGCGCAGCTCGACCGTCCCGCCGCCGCCGTTCACCTGCAGCGTGACCTCGGAGACCGGCGCCGCGGCGGTCAGCGTGACGACCAGCCCGACGCCGTCCTTGAGGCCGCCGAACTCGGCGGACCGGTAGGTGGTGGAACGCCAGAACGAGGCGGGGTCGTCGTCGATGGCGGCCGGGGCGGTCTCGTCGTTCTCGCCGTCGCCGCCCTGCGGGTCGAGGGTGCGCACCCCCGAGATCTGGACGCCCCCGGCGGGCGGCGCGGCGGTCTCGGACGCCGGCGGGGCGGACGAGGAGGTGCTGGTCGACGGCTGCGCGGTGCCGCCGCCGCCCGGCAGCTCGATGCCGCCGATCGCCTGGATCGCGAGGAACAGGCCGACCACGACCAGCACCGCGAGCACGCCGAGCGCGATCAGCGGACGGCGGCTGCCCCGGTCGTCGTCCTCGTCGTACCCGTCGTCGTACCCGTCGTCGTACCCGCCGTCGTGGTCGTCGTACCCCTCGTCCTGGTAGCCGTCGTCGTAGCCGTCCCAGTCCGCGTCGTCGTCGCCGTCGGACCAGTGCCGCTCGTGGCCCGGGTCGCGGTCCGGGTCGTGGTCCGCGCCCGCCTTCGCGAACGACACCGGCGCGGTCGCCTCGCCCTCGTCGAACAGCTCGGACCGGCTGATCGCCGCGGTCTCGTCCGGCGCGGGTGACGGCGCGGGACGGCCGGTCCCGCGCGCGGCACCGGCGACCGCGGCCCCCGCCGCCACGCCGGCGGCG
>NZ_BAAHAF010000071.1:0-10699 GCF_054777815.1 Angustibacter speluncae
CCCGGCGTGTCGCGCCTGGGGCTCACACTCGACGTGAGGCGGCTACCGTTGCCGGTCGAACAGGTGTTCGTCAGGGAGGGGTGCGCACAGTGATCGCGTCGGTGCGGGGACGGGTGGCCGCGGTGCGGCTCGACGGTGCCGTCGTCGAGGTGGGCGGCGTCGGGCTGGCCGTGCAGGCCACGCCGGGCACGCTCGCGTCGCTGCGCACCGGGCAGGAGGCCGAGCTCGCCACCTCGCTCGTCGTCCGCGAGGACTCGCTCACGCTCTTCGGGTTCGCCGACGCCGACGAGCGCGACGTGTTCGAGACCCTGCAGACCGTGTCGGGCGTGGGGCCGCGGCTCGCGCTCGCGATGCTCGCCGTGCACACCCCCGACGGGCTGCGCCGCGCCGTCGCCACCGAGGACCTCACCGCGCTGTGCCGCGTCCCGGGCATCGGCCGCAAGGGCGCCCAGCGGATCGTGCTCGACCTGGCCGACCGGCTCGGTCCGCCGGACGGCGGGGCGGCGCAGGCCGTGCCGGTGGCCGCGGTCGCCGCCGGCGACCCCGACGTCGTCGAGGCCCTGGTCGGCCTGGGCTGGAACGCCAAGCAGGCCGAGGCCGCCGTCCAGGCCGTGAGCGCGGCCGACGACGCGCCGCGCGACCAGACCGGCCTGCTGCGCGCCGCGCTGCGCCACCTCGGACGCGGCTGACGTGGGCGGCGAGCTCGAGCGGCACCTCGACGGCAGCGTCGAGGTCGACCTGCCGGACGACGACGCGCACCCGGTCGACCTCGGGACCCGCGTCGTGGGCCCGGGCGCCGACGCCCTCGAGCGGGCGGCCGAGGCGGCGCTGCGTCCGCGCCGGCTCGAGGACTTCGTCGGCCAGCCGGTCGTGCGCGAGCAGCTGTCGCTGGTGCTGCGCGCCGCCCGCGCCCGCGGCACGGCGCCCGAGCACCTGCTGCTGTCCGGACCGCCCGGGCTGGGCAAGACGACGTTGTCGATGATCGTGGCCGCCGAGCTCGGCGCCCCGCTGCGCATCACCTCCGGCCCGGCGATCCAGCACGCCGGGGACCTCGCGGCGATCCTGTCCTCGCTCGAGGAGGGCGAGGTGCTGTTCGTCGACGAGATCCACCGCGTGGCGCGCCCCGCGGAGGAGATGCTCTACATGGCGATGGAGGACTTCCGCGTCGACGTCGTGGTCGGCAAGGGGCCCGGTGCCACCGCGATCCCGCTCGAGCTCCCGCCGTTCACGCTGGTCGGCGCCACCACCCGCGCCGGCCTGCTCGCCGCGCCGCTGCGCGACCGCTTCGGCTTCACCGCGCACCTCGACTTCTACGACGCGGCCGACCTGCAGACCGTGCTGCTGCGCTCTGCCGGGCTGCTGGAGGTGCACCTCGACGCCGAGGCCGCCGCCGAGATCGCGAGCCGCTCGCGCGGCACGCCGCGCATCGCCAACCGGCTGCTGCGTCGCGTGCGCGACTGGGCGCAGGTCGAGGGCGACGGTTACGTCGACCTCGCCGCCGCGCGCGCCGCCCTGCGGGTCTACGAGGTCGACGACCTCGGCCTCGACCGCCTCGACCGCGGTGTGCTCCGCGCGCTGTGCGAGCGGTTCGGCGGCGGACCCGTGGGCCTGTCGACGCTCGCCGTCGCCGTGGGGGAGGAGCCGGAGACGGTCGAGACCGTCGCCGAGCCCTTCCTCGTCCGCGAGGGGCTGGTGGCGCGCACCGCGCGCGGCCGGGTGGCCACCGCGGCCGGCTACCGGCACCTCGGGCTGGCCGTGCCACGCCGGCAGGCGTCCGGCGCCGCCCAGCTCGGGCTCGACCTCGACGACCGAGCGTAACGGCGGCGCGCTCCCGCGCGTCCACGTTGTCCGGTCTTCCCGGGCTCGCCTACACTCCGCGGGGGCTCCGGAACCCGTGAGGGCGTCCGACCCGTTGCCATGCCGTCCGGGCACTCCCGGTCCGGCCACCGTGCAGCCGCCCGGACGGGGCGCGCTGCGAGAGGACGTGGAACACCGCGATGGACGCGACGTCGTTGCTGCTGCCCCTGATCATCCTGCTGCCGCTGGTGCTGCTCATCCTGCGCCAGCGCAAGCAGCAGCGCGAGTTCCTCGCGCAGCAGGACCGCCTCTCGGTCGGCGCCCGCATCATGACCACGGCGGGTCTGTACGGCACGGTCACGCGCATCGACGACGACACCATGCAGCTCGAGGTCGCCCCCGGGCTGACGGTCACCTGGGCCAAGGCCGCGATCGGCCGCATCGTCACCGAGCCGTCGGCCGCCGAGGGCACCACCGCGACCGGGCACGGCGACGGCACGGGTCCCGACCTCACCAAGCCCGACCCGGCCTGAGCCCAGCACGCACCCGGACGCCCGGCGCGCAGCCGCCGGGACCGCACCCGACCGAGAAGAGATCGTTCCCGTGGCACCCACCCGCAAGCGCTCCCTGCGGCCCCTGATCGCCCTGACCGTCGTGATCGCCGCCATGGCCGGCGCCGTCGGCGCCGGCGCGAGGTGGAGCGAGGCCGAGTGGACGCCCAACCTGGCCCTCGACCTGGCGGGCGGCACGCAGATCATCCTGACGCCGAAGCTGGACGAGGGTGCGCGCGGCCAGATCACCCAGCAGACGATCAACGACGCGATCGCGATCATCCGCCAGCGCGTCGACGGCTCCGGTGTCTCCGAGGCCGAGATCACCAGCCAGGGCGGCAGCAACATCGTCGTCGCGCTGCCGGGTGACCCGGAGGAGCAGGAGCGCGCCCGGGAGCTCGTCAGCCAGTCGGCGCAGATGCAGTTCCGCCCGGTGCTGGTCGAGGCGGGTGCCGCGCCCACCGACCCGACCGCCGGCACCCCCGGCGAGGGCGAGCCCCCGGCCGACGGCACGGCGCCCACCGACGGCACCACCCCTACCGACGGCACCACCCCCACCGACGGCGCCACCCCGACCGACGGCACGACGGGCACGGCCCCCGCGCCCACCGAGAGCACGAACGGCCGCGCCGTGCCGCAGGCCTTCGCGCAGTCGACGACGCCGCCGGCGACCGACCCGGCCGCCACGACGCCGCCGGCGACCGACCCGGCGGCCACGCCCCCGGCGACCGACCCCGCGGCCACGCCTGCTCCCGAGCCGACCGACGCGTCCGACCTCAACCAGATCACCGACGAGATCGCGGCCGAGTTCCAGGCGCTGGACTGCACGAACCCGGAGAACCTGACCGGCGGTGACGCCGCCCCGGCCGACCAGCCGCTGGTCACCTGCGACCAGACGGGCGCGGCGAAGTACATCCTCGGCCCGGTCGAGGTCGAGGGGTCGCGCATCTCGCAGGCGTCCTCGGGCCTGCAGCAGACCCAGCAGGGCTTCACCACCGGCGAGTGGGCGGTCCAGCTCGAGTTCGACCGCGAGGGCGCCCAGCAGTTCCGCGCGGTCACCGAGCGCCTCATCAGCCTGCAGCAGCCGCAGAACCAGTTCGCGATCGTCCTGGACGACCTGGTGGTCTCGGCGCCGCGCACCAACCAGGTGATCTCCGACGGCAAGGCCGAGATCACCGGCTCGTTCACCCAGGCCACCGCGAGCCAGCTCGCGAACCAGCTGAAGTTCGGCGCGCTGCCGATCTCGTTCACCGTGGAGTCCGAGGAGCAGATCTCGGCGACCCTGGGCTCGGAGCAGCTGCGCAACGGCCTGCTCGCCGGCCTCGTCGGCCTGGTGCTCGTCGTGATCTTCTCGCTGCTGCAGTACCGGGCGCTCGGCCTGGTGACCGTGGCCAGCCTCGTGGTCGCCGGCGCGATCACCTACCTGACGATCCTGCTGCTGTCGTGGACGCAGGGCTACCGGCTCAGCCTGCCCGGCGTCGCCGGCCTGATCATCGCGATCGGCGTCACGGCCGACTCGTTCATCGTGTACTTCGAGCGCATCCGCGACGAGGTGCGCGAGGGACGCTCGCTCGTGGCCGCGGTCGAGACCGGCTGGCAGCGCGCCCGGCGCACGATCATCATCTCCGACGTCATCAACCTGCTCGCTGCCGTCGTGCTGTACGTGCTCGCCGTCGGCGGCGTCCGCGGGTTCGCGTTCACCCTCGGTCTGACCACGCTGATCGACCTCGTCGTCGTCATCCTGTTCACGCACCCGATGGTCGCCCTGCTGGCGCGGACGAGGTTCTTCGGCGGCGGCCACAAGCTGTCCGGCTTCAACCCCGAGCAGCTGGGCCGCCCCAGTGCCTACGCCGGACGCGGACGGGTCCGCACCCGCACCCCCGCGGCCGACACCGACACCGACACCGACGCCCCGGTCGACGGCGGCCGGATGACGATCGCCGAGCGGCGCGCCGCGGCCGCGGCGGCCGCCGACCCGGGCCGCGCGGACGACGGGGGCGCCGCCGACGACGGCGACTCCGTGCACGCCGGCCCGAACCTGACCAAGGAGTCCTGAGATGGCGTTCAGCTTCGCCCGGTTCGGCAACGACCTCTACACCGGCAAGCGCTCGATCGACTTCGTCGAGCGGTGGAAGATGTGGCTCGGCATCGCGGGCACCCTGGTGCTGCTGTCGGTGCTCGTGCTGGCGCTCAAGGGCATCAACCCCGGCATCGAGTTCCGCGGCGGCTCCGAGTTCCGCATCGACAACGTGCAGACGCTCGACCAGTCGATCGCCACCGACGTCGTGACCGAGGAGATCGGTGCCACCGAGGCGCCGCGCGTGTCCGCCATCGGCTCGAGCTCGATCCGGGTGCAGACCGAGCGCCTCGACAAGGACCAGACCGACGCGCTGGGCGACCGGCTGGCCGAGGCGTACGGCGTCTCGCCCTCGGACGTGACGTCCGCCTTCGTCGGGGCCTCCTGGGGTGCCGACATCACGCGCAAGGCCCTCACCGGCCTGGTGATCTTCCTCGTCGTCGTGACGATCGTGATGACGATCTACTTCCGGGCCTGGCAGCTGGCCGTGGCGAGCCTGGTGGCCCTGTTCCACGACCTGGTGCTCACCGCGGGCATCTACGC
The DNA here is from genome assembly GCF_054777815.1 of Angustibacter speluncae. NCBI lineage: Bacteria > Bacillati > Actinomycetota > Actinomycetes > Kineosporiales > Kineosporiaceae > Angustibacter > Angustibacter speluncae. The sequence continues at coordinate 4,969 of NZ_BAAHAF010000071.1, forward strand.
CCTGGTCGGGTTCGAGGTGACGCCGGCGACGGTCATCGCCTTCCTCACCATCCTCGGCTACTCGCTCTACGACACGGTCGTGGTGTTCGACAAGGTGCGCGAGAACACCGCGCACGTCATGAGCAGCACCCGCCGCACCTACGGCGAGGCCGTGAACCTGGCGGTGAACCAGACCCTGGTCCGGTCGATCAACACCACCGTCGTCGCGGTGCTGCCGGTGCTGGCCATCCTGCTGATCGGCGCGGTCCTGCTCGGGGCCGGCACGCTGCTCGACATCTCGCTCGCGCTGCTCGTCGGCATGATCACCGGCGCGTACTCGTCGATCTTCATCGCCCCCGCGGTCCTCGTGCTGCTGCGCCGCCGCGAGCCGGCCGTCCGCGAGCAGGAGGCCAAGGTCGCCAAGGCGCGCGAGGTCGCCTCCCGCGTCGGCCGGGCGGACGAGGCGGCGGTCCCCGTGGCGGTCGGCGGTGCGCCCGACGACGAGGGCACCACGCCGGCAGCGTCCACGTCCTCCACGTCCGCGTCCTCGCCGCGCACCCCGCGGCCCACCGGGCCGCGCAACCAGCCCAAGCGCGGCTCGCGCCAGCGTCCGTCCGGCCGGAAGCGCTGAGGTGACCGACCTCTCCACGCACGCCGGCACGGTGCGCGCCCTGGTGCGCGACGTCCCGGACCACCCGTCGCCGGGGATCCTGTTCCGCGACATCACGCCGGTGCTGGCCGACGCGGTGGGGCTGCGCGCGTCCGTCGAGGGGCTGGCGGAGCTCGTCGCCGACCTCGGCGCCGAGGTGGTGGCGGGCATCGAGGCGCGCGGGTTCGTGCTCGGCGCGGCGCTCGCCCACCACGTGGGCACCGGCTTCGTGCCGGTGCGCAAGGTCGGCAAGCTGCCGTTCACGACGCTGCGCGAGTCGTACGAGCTCGAGTACGGCAGCGCCGAGATCGAGGTGCACACCGACGCGTTCGTCGCGGGCCAGCGGGTGCTGGTCGTCGACGACGTGCTGGCCACCGGCGGCACGGCCCGCGCCGCGGCGCGGCTGGTCGAGGCGGCGGGAGGCGTCGTCGCGGGCATCGTGGTGCTGCTCGAGATCGAGGGTCTCGGCGGGCGCGAGGTGCTGGCCGACCGCGACCTGCGCGCGCTGCTCACGCTCTGAGCCACGCGCGCACGGCGGCCCCGGGGCCGCACGTAGACTGGACCCGTCGGCCGAGCGGAGGTGCCAGGCGTGGGTGACGAGGCGGGTCAGGAGCGCGCGGGCGGCGCGACCACGACCACGCCCTCCGACGCCCCCGACTCGCTGCGCCCGACCGGCGCCGAGCAGCAGGCCCAGCAGGTCGAGCTGCGGCCGGAGGACACCGGCCCGATCGGGCTGCGGGCCCGGCTGGCCCGGTTCGGCTCGCGCACCAGCAGCACCTCACCGGTCATCGAACCGCTGCTGCGCACGGTGCGCGCCAACCACCCCAAGGCCGACCTCGCGATGCTCGAGCGCGCCTACCAGGTGGCCGAGCGGGCGCACCGCGGCCAGCGTCGCAAGAGCGGCGACCCGTACATCACCCACCCCGTCGCCGTCGCGACGATCCTGGCCGAGCTCGGCATGACCGTGCCCACGCTGGCGGCGGCGCTGCTGCACGACACCGTGGAGGACACCGACTACGGCCTCGACCAGCTGACCGCCGAGTTCGGCGACGAGGTGGCCGGTCTCGTCGACGGCGTCACCAAGCTCGACAAGGTCACCTACGGCGAGGCGGCGCAGGCCGAGACGGTGCGCAAGATGGTCGTGGCGATGGCCCGCGACATCCGCGTCCTGGTGATCAAGCTCGCCGACCGGCTGCACAACGCCCGCACCTGGAAGTACGTCTCGCAGGCGTCCGCCGAGCGCAAGGCGCGCGAGACGCTCGAGATCTACGCGCCGCTGGCGCACCGGCTCGGCATGAACACGATCAAGTGGGAGCTCGAGGACCTGTCGTTCGCGACGCTGTACCCGGGCGTCTACGACGAGATCGTCCGGCTCGTCGCCGACCGCGCGCCGGCCCGCGAGGAGCAGCTGAACTCGGTGCGCGACCAGGTCCGCGAGGACCTGCGGTCGGCGAAGATCAAGGCGGTCGTCACCGGCCGCCCGAAGCACTACTACTCCGTGTACCAGAAGATGATGGTGCGCGGCCGCGACTTCGCCGACATCTACGACCTGGTCGCCGTGCGCGTCCTGGTCGACAGCATCCGCGACTGCTACGCCGTCCTCGGCGCCCTGCACGCCCGGTGGAACCCGGTGCCGGGACGGTTCAAGGACTACATCGCGATGCCCAAGTTCAACATGTACCAGTCGCTGCACACGACCGTCATCGGTCCGGGCGGCAAGCCGGTCGAGATCCAGATCCGCACGCACCTGATGCACCGCCGGGCCGAGCTGGGCGTCGCGGCGCACTGGAAGTACAAGGAGTCGGCGAACAAGGGCGGGGCGTCGGCGGCCGGCGACACCGGGTCGGTCGGCGAGATGGCCTGGCTGCGGCAGCTGCTCGACTGGCAGCGCGAGACCGGCGACCCGGGGGAGTTCCTGGAGTCGCTGCGGTTCGAGATCGGCGCCCGCGAGGTCTACGTGTTCACGCCGAAGGGCGACGTCGTCGCGCTGCCGGCCGGGTCCACGTCCGTCGACTTCGCCTACGCCGTGCACACCGAGGTCGGGCACCGGACGATGGGTGCACGCGTCAACGGCCGCCTCGTCGCGCTCGAGTCCGAGCTCGACAACGGCGACGTCGTCGAGGTGTTCACCTCGAAGGTCGCGGACGCCGGGCCGAGCCGCGACTGGCTGAACTTCGTCAAGAGCCCCCGCGCGCGCAACAAGATCCGGCAGTGGTTCAGCAAGGAGCGGCGCGAGGAGGCGATCGAGCTCGGCAAGGAGCAGCTCGCCAAGACGATCCGCAAGCAGCACCTGCCGGTGCGCCGGCTGCTCAGCCACGAGTCGCTCGTGGGGCTCGCCGACGAGCTGCGCTACCCGGACGTGTCGGCGCTGTACGCCGCGATCGGCGAGAACCGCGTCAGCGCAGCCAGTGTCGTCGAGAAGCTCGTCGCCGCGGTCGGCGGCGAGGACGGTGCCGAGGAGGACCTGGCCGAGGCCACCATCCCCTCGACGATCCCGCAGCGCCGACCGCGGTCCGGCAGCTCCGGCGTCGTGGTGAAGGGTCTCGACGACGTCTGGGTGAAGCTGGCGAAGTGCTGCACCCCGGTGCCGGGCGACCAGATCATCGGGTTCGTCACCAAGGGGTCCGGCGTCTCGGTGCACGTGCACGACTGCCAGAACGCCGCGGCGCTGCTGCAGCAGGAGGGCCGCATCGTCGAGGTCGAGTGGGCCGTCGACTCCTCCAGCCTGTTCCTGGTGCAGATCCAGGTCGAGGCGCTCGACCGGTCGCGGCTGCTGTCCGACATCACCCGGGTGCTGTCCGACCACCACGTCAACATCCTGTCGGCCAGCGTCAGCACCAGCCGCGAACGGCTGGCCGTCTCGAAGTTCGTCTTCGAGATGGGCGACCCGGGGCACCTCGGGCACGTGCTGTCGGCGGTGCGCCGCGTCGACGGCGTCTACGACGTCTACCGCATCACGGGCCGCAAGGGCTGAGACGCTGTGCGGCGCAGCCGGTCACACGTCGACGGCTGACCTGCCCAGTGGTCGGGACGCGCCGCTCCTGACGGCGCGCAGCACCCTCGCCGCGCGGGCCAGGCCCGGCACCGGGCCGCGGGCCACCAGGTCGTCGACGACGTCGGCGGGGTCGGTGCCGCGGGCCCACACCCAGGCCAGGGCGTCGTCGTCGCGCCCGGTGCCCCACAGCGCCAGGTCGGCCGCGGTGCGCACCAGCGTCGTCACCTCGACGCCGTGCACCCGCTCGACGGCGGACGCGGGCACGCGGACGAGCCGCACCCGCACGCCGTCCGCCACCCGCATCGCGGTCGCCGGCGGGGCCAGCACGTCGACGTCGTGGGCGTCGTGCGGCCCGGTGGGCGCGCCCGCGCGGCCCGGACCCCCGCGCGCCCACACCGACGCCGCCAGCCCGGCGACCCACCCGGGACGCAGCAGCTCGCGCAGCGCCGCCGAGCGGGCGACCGGCCACGGCTCGAGGTCGACGGGCAGGTAGAGGTCGTCGACGACGCGGGCGAGCTCACCGAGCTGCCAGCGCCGCCGCAGCACCGCGGCGGGCTCGACGCCGCCTGGCGCGAGGACCGGCCAGGCCGCCGGGGCGGTGCGGGAGCTGGTGGGCACGGCACGGTTCTGCCAGGGTCCGGCGTGCGCGCGCAACCGTCCCCGCCCGCACCTGTGGACGGACAGGCGTGCGCGACGGCCCTGTGGACGACGGTCCGTGGACGATCGAGGTGTGGTCAGGCGTGCTCGTCAGCGGTGCGGCGCACCGCCTCCAGCCACGCCCGGCGCGCGTCGAGCGCCGCGGCGGCGTCCTTCTCCGCGCGGGCGTCGCCGCTCGCGCGGGCCTGCTCGAGCTCGCGCTCGAGCTCGGCGATGGAGTCCTCGAGCTGCCCGACGGCACCCTCGGCCCGCGCGCGGGTCTCGGGGTTGGACCGCTTCCACTTCTGGTCCTCGACGTCGCGGACGGCCTGCTCGACCGTGCGCAGCCGCTTCTCGATCCGGCCCAGGTCGGCGCGGGGCACCTTGCCCGCGGCGTCCCACCGGTCCTGGATGTCGCGCAGCGCGGACTTGGCGGCGTCGAGGTCCTTGACCGGGACGAGCGCCTCGGCCTCGGTGAGCAGCTGCTCCTTCACGACCAGGTTGGCCGCGAACTCCTCGTCGGTCTTGCTCTGCTCGGCGTTGCGGGCGTCGAAGAAGGCGTCCTGCGCGGCGCGGAACCGCGCCCAGAGGGCGTCGTCCTCCTTGCGGCCCGCGCGGCCCGCCGCCTTCCACCGGTCCATCAGGGCCCGGAAGGCCGACGTGGTGGGGCCCCACTCGCGCGAGCCCGACAGCGCCTCGGCCTCGGTGATGATGCGCTCCTTGGCCGCCTTGGCGTCGGCGTGCTCGACGTGCAGCTGGGCGAAGTGGTGCTTGCGAGCGCGGTCGAAGGCGGTGCGCGCGTGGCTGAACCGCTTCCACAGCGCGTCCTCGACGGGCTTGTCGAGCCGCGTGCCGGAACGCTGCGCCTCGCGCCAGGTGTCGAACAGCTGCTGGAGCCGGTCGCCGGAGGCCTTCCACTGCATCGACCCGGTGTCGGCCGCCGCGATCTGCTCCGCCTCGGCGACGATCGCCTCGCGCGCCTGGCGCGCCTCCTCCTTGGCCGCGGCCCGCTGCTGCTCGGCCTCGGCCCGACGCCGCTCGACGACGACGTCGAGCTCGTCGAGGCGGGTGGTCAGCCCGGCGAGGTCACCGACGACGTGCGCCTCCGGGAGCTGCTCGCGGACGGTGCGCAGCGCACGCGCGACGTCGCGGACGCCCGCGCCCTGGGCCTGCAGCCGCTGCTCGGCGAGGTCGACCTGCGCGACGAGGTCGTCGTACTTGCGGCCGAAGTAGGCCAGCGCCTGCTCGGGCGTGCCGTCGGGGAACGAGCCCACCGGGCGCTCGCCGCTCTCGGCGGCGGGGTCGGTCACGTAGACCGTGCCGTCGTCGGCGACCCGTCCCCACGGCGTGGGGTCGCTGGCGGGGCGCAGCGGGTGCTCGTCGGCGGCGGGGGCCGCGGGCTCGGTGGCCGCCTCGGGCGCACCAGGGCGCGGCCCGGCGCCCGGCCGGGGACCCAGGCGGGGGCCCGGACG
>NZ_BAAHAF010000072.1:0-114300 GCF_054777815.1 Angustibacter speluncae
CGGCGACCCGCGCGGTCGTGCCCGCGGCGGGTCCGAGCGCCCAGAGCGCGACGTGCACGCCGACGGCCAGACCGAGCGCGGCCGCGACGGGCAGCAGCACGCTGCGCTGCTGCACGGAGGTGTCGACGGCGGCGCTGCGGGCGGCCGCGACGACCAGGACGGCAGCGACCAGCGAGGCGGCCAGACCGCTCGGCCACGCCCCGAGCGGGTGCTCGGCGCCGAGCAGCCGGTCGACGTGCCAGCCCACGGCGGGAGCGAGCCCGGTGACCGCCAGCGCGCCGCCGATCCAGGCGTCGCGCAGCAGCCCGGTCGAGCGCCACACGGCGTACAGGCCGAGCGAGGACCACGACAACGCCACGATCCACACCAGCGGCGTGGCGTCGAGGACCGTCGCCGCCGCCCAGGGTGCGCGCACGATCAGCGCCGCGGTGCCGAGCACCGCCGGCAGCCCGACCGCCGCCGCCACCGCGGCCTGCGTGGTCGCCGACGCCTGCACGGGCCAGCGCGTGCGCCTGTCGCGTCCGCGGTACGCCGTCGACCCCGTCGTCGACCCCGCCGCCGAGCCCGTCTCCACCCGTCGTCTCTCCGTTCGCCCTGCTCCGTCCCCCGCTCGCCATCATGGACCGGGGCACCGACAACCGCAGCGATTTGGTTGAAGACGGAAGCGAACTCGCGGTGAAGGCCTCACGATCGACGAGGACGCGGGCGGGCCGGCACCCGCCCGCGTCCCGCCGGGCTCAGCCGAGGCCGAGCGCGAAGACGTGCAGGTTCGCGTTCGCGGGGAGCACCACGAAGTCGACGGTGCGGCTCGGGTCGAGCGCGACCGAGTGCGCGAAGACCCGGTACTGGTACGCGGCGTCGCCGTACCCGCTCGGGCGGTTGCGTCCGGTCGAGGAGGCGACCAGCGTCGCTCCGTGGGCGTCCGCCTCCTGGAAGGACCAGTTCGGGAAGCCGACCTGGCCGCTGGTGGAGGTGCCGTCGGTGTAGTGCACGGTCGCGGTGCCCGCGGCGCCGTAGCCGACGCCGCTGCCGAGCAGCACGAGCCGCTCGCCCGAACCGTCCAGGGCGATCGCCTGACCGGCGGCGCGGGCGTTGTCGGGCGTCCCCGCCGCGACGTCCGGCCAGGTGAGGGTGGCGCCGAGCGCCTCGACCGTCCCGCCGGGCACGACGCCGACGTCCGCGAGCTTCTCGGCCGAGAAGCTGTTGCCGTCGCCGTCGTAGTTCCCCGGCGCGGTGTCGGCCTCGCGCGTGACGCCGACGTTGTCGTAGGCCTCGACGAGCGAGCCCAGCGGCTCGCCGGTCGTGACCGTGCGCGACCCGGACGCCGTCCCGACGCCGTCGCCGCCCTTGTACGTGACGGTCGCGGTGAAGGTCAGCACCCGGAAGCCCGGACGCTGCTCGGGGACGCGCAGCTGGAAGACGGCGACGCCGTCCTGACCGGGCCGGACCGCGCCGAGCGCGACCGACGACGGTCCGACCTGCCACCCGACCGGCCCGGCGAACCGCACCGAGGCGTCGCGCATCCGCGCGTCCGAGCCGTTGCGGACGGTGACGGGCACGTCGACGACGGCCGGCCCCTGCAGCCCGATGTCGGGGACCAGCACGGTGGTGGCCGCCTCGGCGGCCGGGGCGGGGAGGGCCGGGCCGGCCGCCGCGGGCCCGGCGAGCAGCCCGAGCCCGGTGACGGCGGCGGCGAGGACGCCGAGGAGGCGCAGCAGCATGGTGGAGCCCTTCGTGCGTGGGGGGTGGGGTGGGAGGAGCTCAGAGGGGCGGCATCTCGGTCTGCGGGGAGTCGAGGCCGACCCGCAGCCGGTCCCAGTTGCCCCGGGTGAAGTCGGGCACGTCGACGGGCTTGCCGCCCTTGGCCAGCGACATCACGCTCAGCGGGACGGGCGAGCACCAGGCGGCGGAGTCGTAGACGTCGATGTCGGGCACCTGGCCGGTGCGGATCTGCTGCACGATGCGCCACTGCAGGATGTAGTCCATCCCGCCGTGGCCGCCGCCGGAGGCGTCGTCCTCGAGCACCTTCCACAGCCAGTGGTCGTACTCGGGCCGCAGCGTCGAGAAGCCGGCCCACGCGTGCCCGCCGTGCAGCGGCTCGCCGTACACGCGCGCACCGGTGCTGTCGGTGCCGACGTAGTCCTCGATGATGCCGCGGCTGCCGGCGAGGCTGTTGATGCGGCTGTAGGGACGCGGCGAGCTGACGTCGTGCTCGGCCCGCACCACCCGCTGCTGCGCCGTGGTCATCATGCAGGTGACCAGGTCGCCGTTGACGTACTCCTCGCCCCAGGAGCGGTGGTCGCGGGGGACGAAGCGCTCGCGGTAGTCGGCCAGGCCCTTGGGCGCGGTGGCGGTCGCCGACAGGGTGGTGAAGCGGTCGCCGCGGTTGATGTCCATCGCGGCGGCGATCGGCGCGAGGCCGTGCATCGGGTAGAAGCTCGCGGTGCTGCGGGTGTGCCAGAGCCGGCGCCAGTCGTCGGTGTAGTAGCCGTCGGCGAAGAGCAGCTCGCGCAGGTCGTGCAGGTAGCCGCCGTGGCCGTTGGTGACCTCGCCGAAGAAGCCGTCGTGGGCCATCTTCAGCATCGCGAGCTCGTTGCGGCCGTAGCTGCAGTTCTCGGCGAGCATCAGGTGCCTGCGCGTCTGCTCGGAGGTGTCGACGAGGTCCCACAGCTGGTCGAGCTCGGTGGCGATCGGCAGCTCCACCGCCGCGTTGGCGCCGGCCAGGAGCGCGGCCTTGCCGTGCTCGTGGTGGAACTCCCACGGGGTGGCGACGTAGACCAGGTCGAGCTGCTCGCGGTTCAGCATCTGCTGGAACGACCGCTTGGTGCCGCCGTACTCCGCGGGGCGCGCCTTGCCGGCGGCGGCGACGGTGTCGGCCGCGCGGGTCGCGCGGTCGGCGCGGATGTCGCAGACCGCGACCACCTCGGCGCCCGGGACGGCGACCCAGCCGGAGAGCATGCCCATCCCCCGGTTGCCCAGGCCGATCAGGCCGATCCGGACGCGGTCGCGCTGCTCGTACGGGACGTCGAGCATCGTCTTCGCGCGGGGCTTGACCCAGGCGGCCGCAGCGGGCGACTGCGCGGCGCCGACGAGGGCGCCGGCGAGCACGGCGCCGCCGAGCAGGCCGCGGCGGGAGACACCGGCGGACGGGGTGCCGGCGGGGGTGCGATCGGACATCGGGGACCACTCCAGACCAAGGTGGTGGAATCGGGGTGCGACGGGCGCCAGCGTCGTCCGGTTCGCCCTGCGGTGTCAATGTCTGATCGGAACTTGCTCAATTCGCGCACGAACGATCATTGTTCTCGCGCGGCGATGAGTGGGGGCTCGTCGCGCGGTCGAACCCGCGTGACCACCACGAGCACGGTCGGCGCGTTCGCGCCGATCCACGCCGCCCGGGCGCGGCTGGCCGACGACCTGACCGACCTCGACGACGCGGCGTGGCGCACGCCGTCGCTGTGCGCGGGCCTGAGCGTGCGCGACGTCGTCGCGCACCTCACCGCGGGAGCGAGCCTGTCGTTCCCCCGCTGGTTCGCGATGCTCGCCCGCGCGCGGTTCGACGCCGACGCGATGGTGGCGCGGCAGGTGGCCGACCACCTCGGGAACGACCCCGCGGACACCCTCGCCCGGTTCCGCGCCGTCGTGGGCAGCACCACGGTGCCGTCGCGGCGGCACCTGGACGCCTGGCTCGGCGAGGTGCTGGTGCACGGCGAGGACGTCCGCCGTCCGCTCGGCCTGCCGTCGCCGGAGCCGGCGCGCGCCTGGGAGCAGGTCGCGCGGTTCTACGTCGGGCGCGACTTCACCGTCCGGTCGCGCACGCTCGCTCGCGACCTGCGGCTCGAGGCGGACGACGGCGGGTTCGCGCACGGCGACGGTCCGCTCGTGCGCGGGACGACGCGCGCGCTGGTGATGGCCCTCGCAGGGCGGCGCGCGTACGTGGACGAGCTCGACGGCGACGGCGTGGCCGTGCTCGCGTCCCGCTGAGCCGGCTGTCGGGACGAGGGTGCACGATCGGGGCATGCGGACGCTGACGGTCGACCGGGCCCGCCGGATCGCGGTGCGGGCACAGCTGCTGGAGGCCCGGCGGCCCACCGACCTGCTGGCGACGGTCGAGCACCTCACCTTCCTCCAGCTCGACCCCGTGGCCGCGGTGGCGCCCGCGGCCGACCTGGTGAGCTGGTCCCGCCTGGGTGGGGCGTACGCACCCGCCGACCTCGACCGGCTCGCGTGGCAGGAGCACCGGCTGTTCGAGTACGGCGGCGCCGACGTCGTGCACCTGCCGTCGGTGGTGACGCTGCGTCCGGTGTCCGACCTGCGGCTCTACCTGCCGGCGATGCGGGCGCCGTTCACCTACGAGGGCGCGCAGGCCTGGTGGGACGCCAACGCGGGCTTCCGCTCCCGGGTGGTCGACCAGCTGCGGGCCGAGGGACCGCTGCTGTCGAAGGCGATCCCCGACACGGCGGAGGTGCCGTGGCGCTCGACCGGGTGGACGAACAACCGCAACGTGAACCAGCTGCTCGAGCTGATGGCGCGCCGAGGCGTGGTCGCCGTGGCCGGCCGGGTCGGGCGGCAGCGGCTGTGGGACCTCGCGGAGCGCGTGTTCCCCTCCGACGTCGAGGAGCTCGCGCTCGACGACGCGCTGGCCGAGCGCGACCGGCGCCGGCTCCGCGCGCTCGGGATCGCCCGGCCGCGGATGGTCGGCGACGCCGGCGAGGAGGTCGCCGTCGAGGGGGTCGACGGCGTCTGGCGGGTCGACCCGGACGCGACCGACGACGGCTTCGAGGGGCGCGCCGCGCTGCTGTCGCCGTTCGACCGGCTGATCCACGACCGCGAGCGCGCCATGGACCTGTTCGGGTTCGAGTACCTCATCGAGATGTACAAGCCCAAGGAGAAGCGGCGCTGGGGCTACTTCGCCCTGCCGGTGCTGCTGCACGACCGGCTGGTCGGCAAGCTCGACGCCACCGCCGACCGCAAGGCCGGCGTCCTCCGCGTCGACGCGCTGCACGAGGACGTCCGGCTGACGAAGCGGCAGCGGGCGGAGATCGATGCCGAGATCGCCTCCCTCGCAACCTGGCTCGGCCTCGAGGAGGCGCGGCCGTGAGCGTCGTCCGGGTGGTGCCGAACCTGCCGGTCGCCGACGTCGCCGCGGCCGCAGAGTTCTGGACCGGCTACCTGGGCATGGCCGACGACGGCCTCGGGCTCGACTGGGTCGCGCGCTTCACGTCCGGCGAGGCCGCCGTGCAGGTGCTGACGTCCGACGCGACCGCGCCCGAGCCCCCGGTCGTGACGGTGCACGTCGACGACGTCGACGAGGCGCACGCCGAGGCGGTGGCGCAGGGGTACGACGTGGTGCTGCCGCTGCGCACCGAGCCGTGGGGTGTGCGGCGCTTCTTCGTCCGCACGCCGGACGGCCACGTGGTCAACGTGGTGCAGCACCGCGACTGACCAGGCCGGGCGCGGCTCAGCGGCGCGCCAGCGCCAGGTCGAGCTGCCGGTCGAACTCCGCCAGCGCACCCTGCAGCTCCGGACGCCGCAGGACGGCGCTGACGCGGTCGGCCCCCTCACCGAGCGCGTCGCCGGGCGCGACCGCCCGCTGCAGGACCTCGTCGTCCGCTGCCACCGGGTCCGCGGGGTCGTCGGCGCGTGCGAGCAGCGCACGGGCCAGCGCCGCGGCCTCGCCGGCGAGCTCACGACCCTGCGACAGCCCGTCGGCGACGGCGGCACCGATCACCTGCAGGTCGACCGTCGCCAGCGCGGCGTCGAGGGCGAGCCGCACGTGCCTGGCCTCGGCCTCGAGCGCGTGCGCGCGGCCCGGGTCGGGGACGCCCGGACCCGCGTACCCCGGCACGAACAGCCCTCCGCGCTCGAGCACGCGGTGCACGGCGCGGCCGAGCAGCAGCACCCGCACCACGTCGGTCGGCACGCCCGTGACCGCACCGACCAGCTTGACGACCTTGCGGACGGGGAACAGGAGCACCTTGCGGGGGATCCGCGCGATCGCGCGCCGCGCCCCCGCCATCGGGCCGTCGAGGTCGCCGTAGAGCGGACTCACGCAGACCACCGGGTAGTGCCGGCCGTGCGCCCGCAGCGTGCGACCCACCGCGAGTCGCGTCGCCCGTTCCTTCACCACGTCGTCGAGCAGCGGCACGGGCACGAAACGTCCTGCTGCTGCGGCGATGCCGCACGCCGCCCACTCCCGGACGAGCTGCACCGGCATCTCCTGCGTCGGCTGCTCCACCTCGTCGCCCACCCGTCGTCCTCCCTCGTCCGTCGTCGTGGTCAGCGTGGCTCGGGGCGCCAGACGACCAGGGCCGAGCCGACGGTGCGCTCGGGACGCGTGCCCGGGCGCAGCGGGACCACCCCGGTGGGTCCGGCGGCGAACACGCGTCGGGCCGCCCCGCGAGCGTGGTCGAGCTCGTCGAGCAGCTCGGACACCTTGTGCTGCAACGCCTCGACCTGCAGCTCGAGCTCGAGGATGCGCTTGATGCCGGCCAGGTTGACGCCGTCCTCCTGGCTGAGCCGCTGCACCTCGCGCAGCAGCACGATGTCGCGCGCCGAGTAGCGCCGGCCGCGGCCGGCAGTGCGGTCAGGGCTGACCAGGCCGAGCCGGTCGTACTGCCGCAGCGTCTGCGGGTGCATGCCCGCCAGCTGCGCGGCGACCGAGATGACGAAGACCGGCGTGGTGTCGTCGACCGGACCGAACGAGGCCATCACGCACCAGCGGCCTTCTCGCGCAGTCCGGCTCGCGGGTCCTCACCGGCGGTGGCGGTACGGAACGCCTCGACGGCCTCCCGCGCGGCGCCGTCGAGCTTCTGCGGCACGACCACCTCGACGGTGACCAGCAGGTCGCCGGCGCCCTTGCTGCCGGTGATCCCGCGACCGCGGGCGCGCAGCGTCCGGCCGGACGGCGTGCCCGCCGGCACCTTGAGCGTGACGGTGCCGCCGTCGAGGGTCGGGACGTCGATCGTCCCGCCGAGCGCGGCCTCGTCGAAGCTGACGGGGACGGTGACGCGCAGGTTCGTGCCGTCGGCGGTGAAGACCGGGTGCGGCTGCACCTTCACGGTGATGACCAGGTCGCCGGCGGGTGCGCCCGCGTCGCCCTGCTGCCCCTTGCCGCGCAACCGGATCCGTTGGCCGTCGCGCACGCCCGCCGGGATCCGGGCGCGGACGGTGCGTCCGTCGGCCGACTGCAGCGTGACCGTGGTGCCGTTCGCGGCGTCGAGGAACGGCAGCGTCGTCGTCGCCTGCACGTCCGCTCCGGGGCGCGGACCGCGGGTCGCCGTGCGCTCGTACCCGGCGCCGCCCTGCTGGGCGAACATGCCGAGCAGGTCCTCGAAACCCGGTGGGACGCCGCCCGCCTGGGCGCCACCGCCGCCGGGCGTGCGGAACCGGACGTTCTGCGCGCCCTGGCCGAACAGCCCGCCGAGCAGGTCCTCGAACCCGCCGGCACCGCCCGGCCCGCCGGGACCGGCGGTGAAGCGGGCGCCGCCCGCCATCGCGCGGACGGCGTCGTACTGCTGGCGCTTCTCGGCGTCCGACAGCACCGCGTACGCCTCGCCGACCTCCTTGAACCGCGCCTCGGCGGCAGGGTCGTTCGCGTTGGCGTCGGGGTGCAGCGTGCGCGCCTTCTTGCGGTACGCCTTCTTGATCTCGGCCGCCGACGCCTGCTTGTCGACGCCGAGCACGGCGTAGAAGTCCTTGTCGAACCAGTCCTGGCCGGTCACCGGCGCCTCCTCCCGTCCCTGTTCCTGCTGTCCCGCTGTCCTGCTGTCCTGCACCGCGAATCGTCCGGTAGCCGCCCTCGGCACGCGGGGTGCCGGGGCGGATACCGGACGATCCGCCCCCTACTCGGGGTCGGCCACCGCCACGCGGGCGGCGCGCAGCACCTTGTCGTTCACGGTGTACCCGGGCTGCAGCACCTGGGTCACCGTCGTGACCTCCACGTCGGGCGCGTGCCCGTGCATGAGGGCCTCGTGCACGGCGGGGTCGAACGGCTCGCCCGCGGCGCCGTAGCGCACCAGGCCGAACCGCGTCAGCACGCCCTCGAGCTTGTCGGCGATGGACGCGAACGGCCCGCCCTCGAGATCGCCGTGCTGGCGCGCCAGCTCGACGTCGTCGAGCACCGGCAGCAGCGCCTCGAGCACACCGGCCACCGCGGAGTCGCGGGCGACCGACCGGTCGCGCTCGACCCGCTTGCGGTAGTTGACGTACTCGGCCTGCAGCCGCTGCAGGTCGGCGAGACGTTCGGCCGCGAGCTGCGCGGCGGCGCCGCCCAGGGCCTCGTCGTCGGCCGCCACCGCCTCGGTCGCCGCCGCGTGGTCGTCGGCCGCCGGGACGTCGTCGACGCCGTCGTCGCGCACCGTGACCTCGCCGGGCGGCCGGCCCGACGCGCCGGACGCGTCGGGTCGGACCTCACCGGTCTCGGGGTCGATGCGCCGCCGGTCGCGGACGACGGGGGGCTCGTGCCCCTCGCCGGCCGCGGGACGGTCGTGGTCGCCTGCCGTCACTTGGACTCCTCGTCGTCCACGATCTCGGCGTCGACCACGTCGTCGTCGGACGAGGCGTCGTCCTTGGTGAACGACGGGCCCGCGCTCTCGCCGGACTCGCCCGCCGCCTGCTCGGCGGCCTGCGCCTCGTACAGCGCCGACCCGAGCTTCTGGCTGGCCTGCGAGAGCTTCTCGTGACCGCTCTTCACGGCCTCGATGTCCTCGCCCGCCAGCGCGGTCTTCAGCTCGTCGACGGCGGCCTTGACCTCGCCCTTGCCGTCCTCGGGCAGCTTGTCGTCGTTGTCGGCCAGGAACTTCTCGGTGGAGTAGACGAGCTGCTCGGCGGTGTTGCGGGTCTCCGCCTCCTCGCGCCGCTTCTTGTCCTCCTCGGCGTGCTCCTCGGCCTCGCGCACCATCCGGTCGATCTCCTCCTTGGGCAGCCCGCTGCCGCCCGTGATCTTCATCGACTGCTCCTTGCCGGTGCCGCGGTCCTTCGCGCTCACGTGCACGATGCCGTTGGCGTCGATGTCGAAGGTGACCTCGATCTGCGGCACCCCGCGCGGGGCCGGCGCGATGCCGGTGAGCTCGAAGTTGCCGAGCGGCTTGTTGTGCGCCGCCAGCTCCCGCTCGCCCTGGTAGACCTGGATGTTCACCGACGGCTGGTTGTCGTCCGCCGTGGTGAAGACCTCGGACCGCTTGGTCGGGATCGCGGTGTTGCGCTCGATCAGCTTGGTCATGATCCCGCCCTTGGTCTCGATGCCGAGGGACAGCGGGGTCACGTCGATGAGCAGGACGTCCTTGCGCTCGCCCTTGAGGACGCCGGCCTGCAGGGCGGCGCCGACGGCGACGACCTCGTCCGGGTTCACGCCCTTGTTGGGCTCCTTGCCGCCGGTGAGCTCGCGCACCACGTCGGTGACGGCGGGCATGCGGGTGGAGCCACCGACCAGCACGATGTGGTCGATGTCGGCGACCTTGACGTCGGCGTCGCGCATCACCTGCTGGAACGGCGCCTTGGTGCGCTCGAGCAGGTCCTTGGTCATCTCCTGGAACTGCGCCCGGGTGAGCTTCTCGTCCAGGTGGACCGGACCGTTCTCGGTCATCGACAGGTACTGCAGCGAGATGCTCGTGCTGGTGGCGGAGCTGAGCTCCTTCTTGGCCTGCTCGGCCGCCTCGCGCAGGCGCTGCATCGCGATCTTGTCCTTGGACAGGTCGATGCCGCTGCTGCTCTTGACCGTGTTGACCAGGTGGTCCATCACGCGCTGGTCCCAGTCGTCGCCGCCCAGCCGGTTGTCACCGGCGGTGGCGCGCACCTGGATGGTGGAGAAGCCGTCCTCGGCGTCCTTGCCCACCTCGAGCAGCGAGACGTCGAAGGTGCCGCCGCCGAGGTCGAAGACGAGGATGAGCTCGTCCTCCTTGCCCTTGTCGAGGCCGTAGGCCAGGGCGGCCGCGGTGGGCTCGTTGATGATGCGCAGGACGTTGAGGCCGGCGATCTTGCCCGCCTCGGTGGTGGCCTGGCGCTCGGCGTCGTTGAAGTACGCCGGGACGGTGACGACCGCGTCGGTGACGGGCTCGCCCAGGTACTCCTCGGCGTCCTTCTTCAGCTTCTGCAGGATGCGCGCGCTGATCTCCTGCGCCGTGTACTTCTTGTCGTCGATCTCCTGCGACCAGGTGGTGCCCATGTGGCGCTTGACCGAGCGGATCGTCCGGTCGACGTTCGTGACCGCCTGCCGCTTGGCGATCTCGCCGACGAGCGCCTCGCCGGACTTGGCGAAGGCCACCACCGACGGGGTCGTGCGACCACCCTCGGCGTTGGCGATGACGGTGGGCTCGCCACCCTCGAGGACGGCGACCACCGAGTTCGTGGTGCCCAGGTCGATACCGACCGCACGTGCCATGTCTGCGTTCCTCCGTGTCCCTGCCGGACCCCTCGCGGGCCCGGGTTGAGTCGTCTGGGCTCAAGGCTAGGAGGCGGACCGATGGTTGTCACATCGGGGCTGACCAAACCTGAGTCTGTCCGGCTCAACTCCTGGTCGGCGGAGGTTGTTCCCGCCGAGGTCCTGACGCCCGCAGAGTGTGATCCTGGCGCGCGACACGCGCGGCGTGTCACGCGTCAGGGTCACACTCGGCGGGGACGTCTGCCATGCCGTTGGCCGCTGCGGGTCCGGTCAGCGGTCGACGAGGCCCATCAGGGCGGCGCCGTAGCGCTCGCCGGCCACGCCGACCGCGTCGGCGAGGGCGTCCAGGGCCGACCGCTCGTCGGCGGACAGCGCGACCTCGGTGGCGCCGCAGTTCTCCTCCACCCGGGACAGCCGCCTCGTGCCGGGGATGGGTACGACCCACGGGTGCTGGGCGAGCAGCCACGCCAGCGCCACCTGCCCGGGCGAGCATCCCTTCGCCGCGGCGAGCGCCTGGACGTGCGCGACCAACGCCGCGTTCGCGTCGCGGTTCTCGGCCGAGAAGCGCGGGATGGTCGTGCGGATGTCGTCGGCGGCGAACGAGGTCGAGGAGTCGACCGTCCCGGTGAGGAAGCCCTTGCCGAGCGGGCTGAACGGCACGAACCCGATGCCGAGCTCGGCCAGGGCGGGCAGCACCTCGGCCTCGGGGTCGCGCGTCCACAGCGAGTACTCGCTCTGCACCGCGGTCACCGGGTGCACCGCGTGGGCGCGCCGGATCGTCTCCGCACCCGCCTCGGACAGCCCCAGGTGGCGCACCTTGCCCTCGGTGACCAGCTCGCCGACCACGCCCGCGACGTCCTCGATCGGCACGTCGGGGTCGACGCGGTGCTGGTAGAGCAGGTCGATCGTGTCGGTGCGCAGTCGCCGCAGCGACGCGTCGACCACCCGGCGCACCTGCTCCGGCCGGCTGTCCAGGCCCACCGAGGCGCCGTCCTCGATCCGCCAGCCGAACTTCGTGGCGAGCACCACCTGGTCGCGCACCGGCTCGAGCGCCTCGCCGACCAGCTCCTCGTTGGCGTACGGCCCGTAGACCTCCGCGGTGTCGAAGAACGTGACGCCCCGCTCGACCGCGCCGCGCAGCACGGCGACCATCTCGTCGCGGCTGCCCGGGTTGGGGCCGTAGCTCTGCGACATGCCCATGCAGCCCAGGCCGACCGCCGAGACCTGCAGGCCCTGCCCGAGCGTCCGCGTGTGCACAGCCGGACGCTAGACCTGCTGTCAGCCGAGCACCAGGTCGTCGCCGTCCTCGAGCACGGACGGGAGCGTGAGCCGCGCCGCGACGACGCTGCGCGGCGAGCGGGCGAGCGCCCGCACCGGGCCGAGCTTCTCCATCACCCGGTGCAGCGGGACGTTCGCCGTGGCCGAGGTCGTGTACGCCTGGGCGTACCCGAGCGCGCGCAGGGTCGAGCCGAGCCGCAGCGCCAGGTTCGTGCCGATGCCGCAGCCCTGCCAGACGTCCTCGACGAGCAGCGTGAGCTCGCTGCGGAAGTCGTCCTCGCCGGGGTGGGCGGCCGACCCGAGCGCGACCACGCCGGCCCCGCCCTCGACGACGAGCGCGAGCGGCGAGCGCAGCAGGCCGACGAGGTGGTCGAGGGACGGCCCCCGGCCACCGGCGCTGTAGCGCTGCAGCAGGGTGCCCGGCGAGCAGCGGCCGTGCATCGCCGCGACGGCGGGCAGGTCGGACGGTCGGGCGCCCCGCACCACGACGGTCGCGTCCGGCAGCGTCCAGGCGGTGGGGCGGCGTCCGTGCCGCACGAGGTCGGCGGCCACCTGCAGCGAGGCGGGGAAGCGGTTCGGGGCCGGCGCGCGACGGGTGGTGGTGTCGGTGGTGAGGACGCTCACGGGGTTCTCCTGCCTGCGGTGCGGTGCGGGTGCTCGCCGCATCGTGCGCGACCCGTGTGGCGGCGGTGTCACGCTGCGTTGCGATCACGTTTCGCGCCACCGCCGGCCGCCTTGACGGGGACTTGACGGTGACGCGGTGTGGCCATGAGGGGCGCCGCCGCACCGTGGGGGTCGTAGCGGGGCCGACCGGGCCCCCGACCCGTGAGGTGAGACCCATGACGCTCCGACCGATCCACACCCTGGCCCTGGCCGTCGCCCTCGGCCTCGGCGCCGCGACCGCGACCTACGCGGCCAGCACCACGCTGGCGCCGTCCGCCCCGACGGCGGCGGTCGTCGGCTCCACCGACGACGACGGCACCGCCGACCAGGGCAGCGGCGACGCCCCCGGCACCCCGGGGTCGACGCCCACGATCCTCAGCTCCTCCACCCCAACCGCCCCCGGTTCCGCCGGCTCCACCGACGACGACGGCACCGCCGACCAGGGCCGCGGCGACGCGCCCGGCACCCCCGGCGGCGTCCCGACCTCGAGCCCGACGTCGGGCTCCAGCCCGAGCACCAGCGGGTCGGACGACTCCGGCCACGACGGCGGCGGCGACGACGGCACCGCCGACCAGGGCCGCGACGACTCCAGCGGCCGGGGTGGCGACGACGACGACCGCGACGACGACCGCAGCGGTCGCCACGGGGGCGACGGCGAGGACGGCTCGCACCACGGCGGCGAGGACGGCTCCGGCCGCCACGGCGGCGACGACGACGGCGACGACGACTGAGCCCGTGCCCGTACGCGTCTCAGCCGGCGGGACCGAGCAGCAGCACGACGCTCGCCCCGCCGGCTGCGGCGCGCCCGAGCTCGATGCCGCCCCCGGACGAGGTGGCCACCCGGCGGGCGATGTCGGTGCCGAGCCCGCTCGACCCCGCGCCGCTGCGTCCGCGTTCGGTCAGGTCGGCCGCACCCAGACCGGGCCCGGCGTCCGAGACCTCCAGGCGCGCACCGCCGTCGGCCGAGGGTGCGAGGTCGACGGCGAACGCCGTCCCCTCGGGCGTGTGCGCGAAGACGTTGTCCAGCAACGCGTCGACGGCGTCGGCCAGGTCGTCGGCGTCGACGGCCACCCACAGCGGCCCGGACGCCAGGTGCCCGCCGACAGCGCGTCCCTGGTCCTCGGCGAGCGGCGTCCAGAACGCGACCCGCGACCGCACGACCTCGGCGGCGTCGCACCGGCTGCCGACGTCCGAGCGGACGGGACGCCGTGCGTCCGCGACGATCTGGTCGACCGTGCGCACCAGGGCGTCGACGTGGTGGCGCAGCCGGTCGGCGGTCTCGGCGTCGTCGACCTGGTCGACGTCGAGGCGCAGAGCGGTGACGGGTGTGCGCAGCCGGTGGGCGAGGTCGGCGGCCTGCTCCCGCTCGAGCGCGAGCAGCTCGACGACGCGCTCGGCGAGCCGGTTGAGGCTGCGCCCGAGCTCCACGACCTCGGGCGGGCCGTCCGGGTCGACGCGGGCGGTGAGGTCGCCGTCGCGAAGCCGCACGGCGGTCGCCGACACCTCGGTGACCGGCGTGCTCACCCAGCGCCCGAGCCGGTCGGCCACGACGACCGCCAGCACGAGCATGCCGGCGGCGAGCGCGCCGAGGGTCAGCCAGGCGGGCACCACCCCGGCGCGCAGCGCCTCGGGCGGGACGGACGAGGCGACGACCGCCGTCCCGGTCGTCAGAACGACCGGCAGCAGCACCACGGCGCCGCCGCCGGAGTCGTCGGTGACCGGCTGCCCGCCGAGCGCCTGGGCGAGGAACGGGTCGCCGTCGGCGGGGACGGCGTCGCCGACGCGGGTGCCGTCCGGCAGCAGGACGCCGACCGAGCGGTCGGAGCGGTCGTCGACGAGCTGGACGAACTGCTCCAGCCCCTCCGGGCCGGTGCCCTGCACCAGGATCGTCGCGACCTGCTGCACCTCCTGGCCCGCCCCGGCCAGCGCCCTGTCCTCCGCCAGCGTGCGCACCAGCAGACCGAGAGGCAGGACGAATGCCAGCACCACCGCTGACGTCGTGGCCGCGACGAGCCACGCGATGCGGCGCCGCATCAGGAGCCCGGGTCGACCAGGCGCACACCCACGCCGCGCACGCTGTGCAGGTACCGCGGCTCGGCCGCCGTCTCCCCGAGCTTGCGGCGCAGCCACGACAGGTGCACGTCGACCGTCCGCTCGGCGCCGCCGTACGGCTGGCGCCACACCTCGGCGAGCAGCTCGCGCTTGGTGACCACCCGACCGACGTTGGAGGCCAGCACGTGCAGCAGGTCGAACTCCTTGCGGCTCAGCTCGATCCGCTCGCCGCCGAGGGTCACCTCGCGCGACTGCGCGTCGACCACGAGGTCGCCGACGGTCACGGCCGGCTCGGGCGCGTCGGCGCCGGAGCGGCGCAGCACGGCGCGCAGGCGGGCCTCGACCTGCGCGACGTCGAACGGCTTGATGACGTAGTCGTCCGCGCCCGCGTCGAGGGCCTTGACGACGGCGCCGCCGTCGTCGCGCGCGGTCACCACGATGACGGGGACGGCGCTGACGGCGCGCAGCATCGACAGCACCTGCAGGCCGTCGGTGTCGGGCAGGCCGAGGTCGAGCAGCACGACGTCGGGCCGGTCGTCGATCGCGGCCTGCAGCCCGGCCATGCCGGTGGGCCGGGTGTCGACGACGTGGCCGCGGGCGGTGAGCGCGCGCGTGACGGCCGACCGGATCGCGGCGTCGTCCTCGACCAGCAGGATGCTCGCCATGCCCAGACCGTAACCGCCGCAGCGGTGGCAGGGTGGACCCGTGGCTGACGACACGGCACGACGCCCCGGGGCGCGACGCACCGTCCCCGTCGCCGTGGCCACCTGGCTGGCCGTCGTGGTGGTGGCCGCCGCGGTGGCGTGGTTCGCGATCGCCCGGGCCGGCAGCGAGGTGCTCGACCCCGCGGCGCAGCGGATCCCGGCGCCCGGCACGTCGACGACCTCGACCACGACGACCACGACGACCGCCCCCACCGATCCCGGCACCACGACGACCCCGCCGGCGACGACGCCGCCCTCGTCCACGGGCACGCCCGTCCCGCCGGCCGCGACGCCGGTCGAGAAGGTCGTCACGGTCACCGGCGGGCAGGCCGGGTTCCGCTGCACCGGCACCGTCCTGGAGCTGAAGTTCGCCCAACCCGACTACGGCTGGTCGGTCGAGACCTCGGCCTCGGACGGCGGCGCCCGGCTGCGCGTCGAGCTGGAGCGCGACGGCGAGCGCACCCGGGTCGAGGCCACCTGCGCCGGGGGCGGACCGAGCGTCACGGTCGAGGAGCACTCCAGCGGCGGCGGAGGCGGAGGCGGAGGCGGTGGGAGCGGCGGCGGGGGCGACGACGACTGAGCCGCACGCCGGGAGGCACGACGACGGTCAGGACAGCACGAACGACCAGGTGCCGGCGAGCACCGCGGCGGTGACGGCGGCGGCGGCGACGGCGGTCGAGACGAGCACCACCACCAGGTCGCGGGCACCCAGGACGCTCTCCCGGGCCCAGGTGCGCTCCCCGGGTGCGCCGAAGCCGCGTCCCTCCATCGCCGCGGCCAGCCGCGTGCCGCGCCGGATCGCGAGCACGAGCAGCGCGAACGCCTGACCGGCCAGGACGCGCGCGGACCCGAGCGGACCGTCACCGTCGCCGAGCCCGCGCGCCCGCCGAGCCAGTCCGAGCGTGCGCCACTCCTGCGCCATCAGGCCGGTCAGCCGCATGCCCGCGAGCGCGCCGAGGACGAACCGGTGCGGCAGCCGCAGCCGCTGCGCGAGCGCGTCGGCGAGGTCGGTGGGGTCGGTGCTCAGCAGCAGGGCGATGCCGGGCAGCGCGATGGCGAGCACCCGCAGCACGATCGCGGCCCCGTTGCGGGCCGAGCCCTCGGTCACGTCGAGCACCCGCAGGTCGAGCAGCACGCGGCCGTCGTCGACACCGATCAGGCAGGTGACCAGGCCGGCGAGCACCGCCGACAGCGCGACCGGCGCCAGCACCCGGGCCAGCGCCCGTGGGGCGACCCCGGCGAGCGGGAGCAGCAGCAGCTCCAGCGCCAGCGCGGTGCCGGCCGACACCACGTCGACCGACAGCAGCAGCACGACCGTGATGACCAGCGACGCCCACAGCTTGGCCAGCGGGTTGGCGCGGGTCAGCGGCGTGGCCCGCACCCCGCCCGCCGTCACGAGCACGACGGCACCGCGAGGTCGAGCCGGGTGTCGGCGAGGGCGTCGACGACGTCGCCGTCGTGGGTCACGAGCACCGCCGCGGCGCCGTCGTCGAGCAGCCCGGCGAGCAACCCGACCACCTCCGACCAGGTGCGGGCGTCCTGGCCGAAGGTCGGCTCGTCGAGGACGAGCACGCGCGGACGGGTGGCGAGCGCGGTGGCGACCGACAGCCGCCGCTTCTCGCCGCCGGACAGCGTCCACGGGTTGGCGGGCGCGAGCCGGGTCAGCCGCAGCCGCTCCAGCAGGTCGTCGGTGCGGGCCGCGACCTCGGCCGCCGGCACCCCCAGCCGGCGCGGCCCGTGCTCGAGCTCGGCCCGCACCGTCGGTGCGACGAACTGGTGCTCGGGGTCCTGGAAGACGGTGCCGACGCGGGTGAACAGCTCGCGCGCCCGCCAGTCGTGCGGCGCGGGCCGCAGACGACCGCGCAGCACCGGCGCGGCCTCGACCGTCCCGGCGAGCGGTGGCAGCAGGCCGCCGAGGGTCAGCGCGAGCGTGGTCTTGCCGACGCCGTTCGGCCCGGTGACCGCGACGCACGCGCCGGCCGCGACCGCGACGTCCAGACCCAAGGCGACCGCACCGGTCCCGCGCCGACCGACCCCGAGGCCGGCGCCCGTGAGCAGCCGCTCGCCGTCCGCGCGCCGGGGGTCGGGGCGTCGAGCCGGTCCGGCCGGCCGGCGGCCCGGCACCCACACCCCCGCCGCCTCCAGCTCGGCACCGCGCGCGGCGAGCACGTCGTCGGGCGCGCCGTCGGCGAGCACGCCGCCGCCCGGCGCCAGCACCACCACCCGGTCGACCAGGTCGACCCAGACGTCGACCCGGTGCTCCACCACGACCAGCGTCGCCCCGGTGCGGTCGAGCACGGACGCCACGGCGTCGCGCACCTCGCGCACGCCGTCCGGGTCGAGGTTGGCGGTGGGCTCGTCGAGCAGAAGCAGGCCGGGACGCATCGCGAGCACCCCGGCCAGCGCGAGCCGCTGGCGCTGGCCGCCGGACAGGTGCTCGGTGGACCGGTCGAGCGCGACGTCGAGGCCGACGGCGTCGAGCGCCTCGCGCACCCGCGGCCAGATCTGCTCGGCCGGGACGCCGAGGTTCTCGCAGCCGAACGCGACGTCGTCGCCGCAGCGGGCGAGCACGGTCTGGGCCTGCGGGTCCTGCAGCACCAGGCCGGCCCGGCCGCGCACCGAGCCGGCGGGGGCGTCGCCGACGTGCAGCGTCCCCTCCTGCGCGCCCTCGTCGCCCCCGAGCAGCCCGGCGAGACCGGACAGCAGCGTCGACTTGCCCGAGCCGGACGCCCCGAGCAGCAGCACCCGCTCGCCGGCCGCGACGTCGAGATCGAGGTCGCGGACGGCGAACGCCTTGCGGCCGGAGTGCTTCCAGCCCCAGCCGCGGGCCGTGACGGGTGCGGGGGTCTCAGACCTCACGCGCGGTGCGGCCGGCGGCGAACTGGCTCAGCACGCCCGTGGCGGCGAGCGCCCGCACCGCGAGCCACGACAGCAGCCCCGCGATCACCACGCCCGACACCACGGCGCAGCCGAGGTAGACCGCCTTGTAGCCGAGCTCCCAGGTGGTGTTGCTGCTGAAGGTGTTGTCGAGCAGCCCCACCGCCACGCCGGCGGCGCCGCCCGCGAGCAGCGCGACGGGCAGGGTGAACCGCCGGTAGCCGAACGCGGCGAGGACGAGCTCTGCTGCCAGGCCCTGCAGGAGCGCCCAGATCAGCACCGAGAAGCCCCACTGCGTCCCGATCAGCATCGAGACGACGCCGGCGACGACCTCGGTGAAGACCGCGGCGCCCGGCTTGCGGATGACGAGCCCGCCGAGGACGGCCGCGAACAGCCAGCCGCCGGCGAGCAGGCCGGCCATCGGCGCGACCACGACGAGCAGGTTCGACAGCGGCTCCCAGGCGAGTCCCCAGGCCCAGAAGACGACGCCGGCCGCGACGCCGAGGACGCTCGCGACGACGATGTCGACGACGCGCCAGCCGCGGGTGGCAGGGGCGGCGGTGGTCGACGTGGACGGTGCGGTGGTGCTGGTCATGCTGGTCCTCCCGGCGATCAGGAGGGGGAGCCCGGGCCCGTGCCCGGGCTCGAGAACTGCCCGACTTCCTCCACCGGTGCTAACCGGATCAGGTTCGAGGGTCTGCGGTCGCCCGCACTCTCAGCGCCCCTTCCGGCGCTCCCCTGTCGTTACGGGCACGACCGTACACCCGGGTTGCCGCCGGCACCCGGGTGGGAGACCGTTGCGCCATGGGACCGTTCGTGTGGAAGGTGCTCGGCACGGGCGCCGCCGTCGGCGCCGGGGTGCTGACGAAGAACGTGCTGGCGAAGGCCTGGGAGAAGGGCACCGGCAAGACGCCGCCCGCCAACCCGGAGTCCCCCACCACGACCTGGGGCGAGGCGATCGCGTGGGCGGTCGTGTCGGGAGCGCTCATCGGCGTCGCCCGGATGGCCGCGACCCGGCAGGCCGCCCGCTACTACAAGAAGTCGGCCGGCCACCTGCCGAAGGGGCTCGAGGAGGTCCAGTGAGCGCGTGGGTCACACTGGCCCCGTGCTGCTGCGCTCGCTGAGGTCCGCCGGACGGACGACCGTCCTGGCGCGGGTGCTGGCCGTCCTCGTCGTGCTCGGGCTGCTCGCCACGGTGTCGCCCTGGCTCGTCGGCGGCGCGTGGCGGTTCGTCAGCGAGCTGGCGCAGACCTCGTTCTGACCGCGCTCAGCAGCCCCCCTGCTCGTACTCGCACAGCTGGGCGAACACGTCCCGTGCGCCCTCGGTGGCGTCCTGCGCCGGCGTGCGCCCGGCCGGGTAGGCCGGCGTCCCCGACGCCTGGACCAGCGCGACGGCGTTGCCGCGCCGCAGGACGGCCGTGGCGTTCACGCCGTCCTCGGCGGTGGTGTCGACCAGGAACCCCTGGGCCCCCACGTCGAGGTCGGTGACCGTCGTGGTGCTCGCGACGAAGCCGGGCTGCGGCTCGTACGGGCCGGGGCACAGCTCGCGGACGGTGCCGCCGAGCTGGTCGGCCGCCGCGACGGCCTCCTCGACGGACGAGAAGATCGCGACCTGCCGGGCCACGAGCGCCTCACCACCCTCGAGCTCGCGCTCGGAGGAGCCCATCGTCAGGGCGGGCGGCACGATCTCGGCGAAGTCGGGCGGGCAGCTCAGCCGCTACGCGCGCACGCTCTGGTCCACGTCGCGGTAGCCGCTGAACGGTTCGGACGCCAGCGTCGTCACCGGCTCCGGCGCGGACGACGGCGGTGCGGTCGCCGACGCCGAGCCGCTGGTCGCGGACCCGGTCGGTGCCCCGGTCGACCCGGTCGGGGTGCCCGGGGAGCCCTCCTCGTCCGAGCCGCAGCCGGCGAGCAGCACCGCGGCCACCGCCAGCGCGGCAGCGATCGGGCGGACGGGTCCGAGGACCCCGGGACGGGTGCGCGACACCACGGGCAGCCTCTCGTCGGGTCCGTCCACCGTGTCAGCGGTGGTGGGCCGTCACAACCCGACCCGGGGCGGCGCCCCGGCGGTCGTCAGTGCGCGACGACCACGTCGTCGTCGACGTCGACCGGCCCGAGGCTCCAGGGGCGGACCAGGACGACCAGCGCGAGCACCGCGGCGACCTGCAGCGACACCATGAGCGCCGCCATCGGCACCGCGCCCTCGCCGTGGAGCACGCCCTCGAGCGGGGTGATGAGCCCGGACATGCCGAACTGCATCGCGCCGAGCAGCGCTGCGGCCGTCCCGGCGCTCTCGCCGTGCCGCGACAGCGCGAGCGCGGGCGAGTTCGGGAACGACAATCCGCAGCTGGCGACGGTGGCCGCGAGCGGCACGAGGAGGACCCACAGCGGCGCCTGCGCGAGGGCGGCGACGAACAGCGACGAGGTGCCCACGACCCCGGCGACCAGGGCACCGCTCAGCACCTGCTGGGGCGAGAACCGGCGCAGCAGGAACGGGTTCACCTGGGTGGCGGCGATGAGGCCCGCCGCGTTGAGGCCGAACACCAGCCCGAACTGCTGCTGGTCGAGGCCGTAGAACTCCTGGAACACGAAGGAGGAGCCCGAGACGTAGGTGAACAGCACCGAGAACATCAGGCCCGCGACCAGCACGAGGCCGACGAACGGGCGGTCGCGCAGCAGCCCGCCGTAGGTGCGCACGGTCGACCCGAGGGCGAGCGGGCGGCGGCGCTCCTGCGGCAGCGTCTCGGGCAGGCCGACGAACGCGAGCACGACGAGCGCGACCGCGACACCGAGCAGCACCACGAAGATGCCGCGCCAGTTGGTGACCGCCAGCAGGTAGCCGCCGAGGGTCGGCGCCAGGATCGGCGCCGCACCGAGCACGAGGGTCAGGTGGCTGAGCAGCGCGGCCGCCTTGCGTCCGCGGTACAGGTCGCGCACGACCGCCATCGCGACCACCGAGATCGCCGCGCCCGCGACGCCCTGGCCGACGCGGACCGCGGTCAGGACGCCGATGGTCGGCGCGAGCGCGCACAGTACCGACATCGAGCCGTGCAGCACCAGGCCGCTCAGCAGCACCTTGCGGCGGCCGATCGCGTCCGACAGCGGTCCGAGCACGAGCTGGCCGAGCCCGAGGCCGATCATGATGCCGGTGAGGGTGAGCTGGGCCTGCGACTGCGAGGCGCCGAGCTCCTCGCTCAGCTCCGGCAGCGCCGGCAGGTACATGTCGATCGTCAGCGGCCCGATCGCGATCAGCAGGCCGAGCACGACGACGAGCCGCACGTAGGCCCGCCCGGTCGGCGGGCTCGACGCCGACACCGGCGAGGCGAGCGGGGTGCGCAGCGCGGGCGCGGCCTGCGCCTTCACCAGGGCGCCGCCGACGTCGGCGTCCCGCGTGGCGGTGCGCTCGTCGGACGTGCAGGCGGCGGACATGGGTGTACCTCGGTGCTCTCGGTCGGGGAGGGGGCGTCGCCACCCCCATCGGCAGCCGACGTGAACAAGTTGACCACGGCAACCGTTGTTCCCGCGAATCGATTCGCGGACGTCTCGGCGAACGGACGGCGAACGTCCCGCTACAGGTCGAGCGCGCGGACGAGGGGCACACCCGGGCGGTAGGACAGGTGCAGGTGGGAGGGCGCGTCGAGCACGGCCAGGTCGGCCCGGGCGCCGACCCGCAGGTGACCGACGTCGTCGCGCCGCAGCGCCTGCGCACCACCGAGGGTGGCGGCCCGCAGCGCCTCGGCCGGGGTCATCCGCATCTCGCGGACGGCGAGGGCGATGGCCAGCGGCATCGACGACGAGTACCCGCTGCCGGGGTTGCAGTCCGTGGCGAGGGCGACCGGGACCCCGGCGTCGAGCAGGCGGCGGGCGTCCGGGTAGGGCGAGCGGGTCGAGAACTCGATCGTGGGCAGCAGCGTCGCGACCGTCGTGCCGCCGGCCAGCGCGTCGACGTCGGCGTCGACGAGGTGGGTGCAGTGGTCGACGCTCGCCGCCCCCAGCTCGACGGCGAGCCGCACGCCGGGCCCGGCGGTGAGCTGGTTGCCGTGCACCCGCAGGCCCAGCCCTGCCCGCGCGCCCGCCTCGAGCACGGTGCGCGCCTGGTCGCCGTCGAACGCGTGCGCCGAGCCGGGCTCGCAGAACACGTCGACCCACCGAGCGCGTGGCGCGCAGGCGTCGAGCATCGGACCCGCGACGAGGGCGACGTAGTCGTCGGCGCGGCCCGCGTACTCGGCGGGCACGACGTGGGCGCCCAGGTAGGTGACCTCGTCGGTCACCTGGCGGGCCAGCCGCACCGAGCGCACCTCGTCCTCGACGGTGAGGCCGTACCCGCTCTTCACCTCGACGGTCGTGGTGCCCTGCGCGCGCATCTCGGCGACGAGCCGGCGGAGGTGGGCGAGCAGCTCGGCGTCGGTGGCCGCCCGGGTGGCCGCGACGGTCGAGGCGATGCCGCCGCCGTCGTAGGGCGTCCCGGCCATCCGGGCCTCGAACTCGGCGGCGCGGTCGCCGGCGAACACCAGGTGCGCGTGCGAGTCGACGAAGCCGGGGACGACGGCCCGACCACCCAGGTCGCGCCGCTCGTCGGCGGTCGGCGCGTTGCGGCGGCGCCCGACCCAGGCCACCAGGCCGTCCTGGACCACGACCGCGGCGTCCTCGACCTCGCCGAGCGGTCCGCCGAACCGCTCGTCGTGGGTCACCAGGCTCGCGATGCCGGTCAGCAGCGTGGTCGTCACGGGTCCAGCCTCTCGCGGCGGGCAGGGCGCTCGGAACGACGGCGGCCCTGGTGCCGTCCGGGCGCCCAGACGCCCGCGGTTCCGAGCCGTCTGCCCGGCGGGCGGGTCAGGAGAAGGGCGGGCGGGCGTCCAGCGCCAGCGAGCGGCGACCGGCCCAGCGCCAGACGCGGGCCGCGGCGTCACGGTCCTCGTCGGTGATCAGGTTGCCCATCCAGCGCAGGGCCAGCGTCATGAGCCACTCCGAGCTCATGCCGACCGGCCCGAACCGCGGCAGCACCCACGGCACGGTCAGCAGGCCGGAGAGCCGGCGCGCGATCGAGAACGACTCGCCGTAGTGCTCGCGCAGCAGCGCCGGCCACGCGGTCGACAGGTCGGCGCCGTCGGTGAGCAGGTCGGCCAGCAGCCGCCCGGTCTCGAGGCCGTAGTCGATGCCCTCGCCGTTGAGCGGGTTGACGCAGGCCGCGGCGTCACCGACCAGCGCCCAGTTCGCGCCGGCCACGTTGCTCACCGCGCCGCCCATCGGCAGCAGCGCCGACGTCGGCATCCGGAGGTCGTCGCCCAGCTCGAACTCCTCGCGTCGCTGCCCCGCGTAGTGGTGCATCAGCGGCTTGATCGCGATGTCGGCCGGTCGCTTCGCCGTCGCCAGCGTGCCCACGCCGATGTTCACCTCGCCGGTGCCGAGCGGGAAGATCCAGCCGTAGCCCGACAAGACCCTGTCGTCGGCGTCGCGCAGCTCCAGGTGCGAGCTGATCCACGGGTCGTCGGAGCGTCCCGAGGCCACGTACGACCGGCCGGCGACGCCGTAGACGGTGTCGCGGTGCCACTCGCGGCCCAGCACCTTGCCGAGGGGCGAGCGGACGCCGTCGGCGACGACCAACGTGCGGCAGGCGATCTCGCGCTCGCCCTCGGACGTGCGGAAGACGACCGCCGACACGCGGTCGCCGTCGCGGCGCACGTCGACCGCGCGGTGCCCGTCGAGTGCGGTGGCGCCGGACTTCACCGCCGTCGTGCGCAGGTGGTCGTCGAGCTCGGTGCGGGCGACGGCGGAGCCCCACGCGGGCAGGGTGCCGCCGGGCCAGGGCAGGTGCAGGGTGCGGCCGAAGCCGTGGGCGCGCAGCCCCTGGTTGACGGTGCGGGCGGCGAGCCAGTCGCCCAGGCCGAGCCGCTGCAGCTCGCCGACCGCGCGCGGGGTGAGGCCGTCGCCGCAGGTCTTGTCGCGCGGGAACACCGCCGAGTCGGCGAGGACGACGTCGTGGCCGGCGCGCGCCGCCCACGCCGCGGCCGCCGAGCCGGCCGGCCCGGCTCCCACGACCAGCACGTCGGTGCGACTCGGGTGGTTCACGGGGCGATTCTCTCAGGCCCCCGCTCCCCCGCGGAGTGTGACCCTCACGCACGACACGCCCGGCGTGTCCTGCGCAGGAGTCACACTCTGCGGGATCCGGGTCAGGCCCAGAGGGGGGCGATGGCCTCGTGCAGCAGGCGGCCGACGTCGCCGAGGCGGTGCTGCCCGTCGGTGACGACCTGCTCCCCCGCGACCACCACGTCCGTGACGTCGGCGG
The DNA here is from genome assembly GCF_054777815.1 of Angustibacter speluncae. Lineage (NCBI taxonomy): Bacteria > Bacillati > Actinomycetota > Actinomycetes > Kineosporiales > Kineosporiaceae > Angustibacter > Angustibacter speluncae. Next base: position 24,239 of record NZ_BAAHAF010000072.1, read on the forward strand.
CGCCGGCGCAGGTCGGTACCTGGTCGAGCGCCGCGCCGGCGGTGCGCAGGGAGTCGAGCCGCAGCGCGAACAGGTCGAGGTCGTGGCCGCGAGCGACCTCCCCGGCCAGCGGACGACCGAGCGAGGCGTGGCCGTCGAGGGTCAGCCCGGTCAGCACCTGGTGCACGGGCGTCGACGCGCGACGACCGGTGCGCAGCCGTTCGTGCTGGTCGAGCCGCTGCGCCTCGTGGAGCAGGTCGACCGACACGTGCTGGTCCGTGCCGAAGACCAGGCGCGCCCCCGCCGAGCGGAGTCGCGTGAACGGCCCGATCCCGTCGGCCAGGTCGGCCTCGGTGGTCGGGCACGCGCAGACCGTGGCCCGCTCGCGCCCGATCAGCTCGACGTCCCGTTCGGTCAGGTGCACGGCGTGCACGAGGGTCGTCCCGCGCAGGAGTCCGCGCTCCTCCAGCAACCCGGTCGGGGTCAGCCCGTGCACCGACAGGCAGGCCTCGTTCTCAGCCGGTTGCTCGGACAGATGCATGTGCACCGGCCCCTCGAGGTCCGTGTCGGCCACGTTCCAGAAGTCGTCGGGCTCGACGGCCCGCACGGAGTGGATCGCCGCACCGAGGGTGACGTGAGCGAGGTGACTCGTCGCCGGTCGCAGCGCGAGCACCCGCTCGAGCCAGCGGTCGGCATCACCGTCGGAGAAGCGCTCCTGCACGGGGTCGAGCGGCAGGTAGCCGTCCGGTCCCAGCCCGCCACGCAGGTAGGCGGCATCGAGCAGGGTGAGTCGCACCCCGGCGGCGGCCGCGGCCTCGACCAGCGCGAGGCCCATCGCGTTCGGTTCGTCGTAGGGCACGCCGCCGGGGCCGTGGTGCAGGTAGTGGAACTCCCCCACCGCCGTGATGCCCGCCAGCGCCATCTCGGCGTACACCGCGGTGGCGAGGCGGAGGTAGGTGTCGGGGTCGAGCCGGTCCGCGACGGCGTACATGCGCCTGCGCCAGGTCCAGAACGTGCCGCCGTCGTCGTGGGTGCGGCCGCGCAGTGCGCGGTGGAAGGCGTGCGAGTGCGCGTTCGCCATGCCGGGGAGGACCAGCCCACTCAGCCTCACGTCCCCTGGCTCGGCCGGCACGTCGACGACGACACCGCTGATCACACCGTCGACCCCGGTCACGCGGACCGACGACGCGAGGCCGTCCGGGAGCCAGGCGTGCTCGCACCAGTACGACGTCACGCGAGCTCCAGGACGACCTGCGCCAGCGCCTCGACACCGGCCAGGCAGTCGGCCTCCTCGGCGTGCTCCTCGGGCGAGTGGCTGATACCGGTCGGGTTGCGCACGAACAGCATGGCCGTGGGAACGTCTGCGGCGGAGAGGATCCCGGCGTCGTGGCCGGCACCGGTCGGCAGCACCGGGACGCCGCCGAGGGCGCCGGCGACCCGGTCGCGCAGGTCCACGTCGAAGTCGGTCGCATCCGTCCACGACTCCTCGCGCGCCTCGACGCCTGCGCTGGACGCCACCTCGTCGACGACGCGGCGCACGGCGTCGGGGTCGTCACCGCGCGCGTCGAGCCAGGCACTGACCAGCGCCGGGATCGCGTTGACGCCGTTGGGGTCGACGAGCACCTTGCCGACCGTGGCGACCGTGCCGTGCCGCTCGGCCGCCTCGCGCGCCGTCGTGATCGCGGACGCCAGCCGCAGCATCGGGTCGTCGCGGTCCGGCAGCCGGGTGGTACCGGCGTGGTCGGCCCGGCCGTGCAGGTCGAGCCGCCAGCGGCCGTGCGGCCAGATCGACGACGCGACGCCGACCGGTGCGCCGAGGTCGGCGAGCGCGCGTCCCTGCTCGACGTGCAGCTCGACGAACGTGCCCACGCGGCGCAGGGTCTCGTCGTCTCGACCGAGGTGGGTGACGTCGAGGCCGGCAGCGGTCATCGCGGCGCCCATCGGCGTCCCGTCGGCGTCGCGCAGGGTGCGGGCGCGGTCAGGGGCCATCGCGCCGGTGAGGATCCGCGAACCGGCGCAGGCGACGCCGAACCGGGCGCCCTCCTCGTCACCGAAGCAGGCGACGCCCACCGGGCGGCCGGGGTGCAGACCCTGCTCGCGCAGCAGGTCGAGCGCGGCGAAGGCGCTCACCACCCCGAGCGGGCCGTCGAAGGCGCCGCCGGCAGGCACCGAGTCGAGGTGGCTGCCGAGCACCAGCGGGCGCTCGCCGCGGGCGACGGCGGCGTCCGGGTCACCCGTCCAGGCCCACAGGTTGCCGGCGCGGTCGGTGGTGACGTCCAGGCCGCGCGCGGCCGCGTGACCCGTGAACCACTCGCGCAGCTCGCCGTCGACCGACGTCCAGGCGAACCGGCGGTAGCCGCCGGTGCGCCCGTCGCGACCGATCGACGCCAGCTCCGCCCACATCGCCTGGAACGTCACGGGATCAACCCTCCCGCATCGGGACGCGGACGTCGCGCTCCTCGGCCACCTGCTCGGCGAGGTCGTAGCCGGCGTCGACGTGCCGGATCACACCCATGCCCGGGTCGTTGGTGAGCACCCGCTGCAGCTTCTCGGCCGCGAGCGGCGTGCCGTCGGCCACCGACACCTGCCCCGAGTGGATCGACCGCCCGATCCCGACGCCGCCGCCGTGGTGCAGCGACACCCAGGTCGCGCCGGACGACGCCGCGGTCAGCGCGTTCAGCAGCGGCCAGTCGGCGATCGCGTCGGAGCCGTCGAGCATCGACTCGGTCTCGCGGTAGGGAGAGGCGACCGAGCCGCAGTCGAGGTGGTCGCGGCCGATCACGACCGGCGCGCTGAGCTCGCCCGAGGCGACCATCTCGTTGAACCGCACGCCCGCGACGTCGCGCTCCCCGTAGCCGAGCCAGCAGATCCGGGCGGGCAGGCCCTGGAAGGCGACCTTCTCGCCGGCGGCGCGGATCCAGCGCTGCAGGTGGTCGTTGTCGGGAAACAGGTCGAGCACCGCGCGGTCCGTGGCGGCGATGTCCTTCGGGTCGCCCGACAGCGCGGCCCACCGGAACGGGCCCTTGCCCTCGCAGAACAGCGGCCGGATGTAGGCCGGGACGAAGCCGGGGAACTCGAAGGCGCGGCCGAACCCGCCCTTGCGGGCCTCGTCGCGGATCGAGTTGCCGTAGTCGAACACCTCGGCGCCGGCGTCCTGGAACCCGACCATCGCCTCGACGTGGCGCGCCATCGACGCCTGCGCGCGGTCGGTGAACTCCTCGGGCTTCTTCGCGGCCAGGTCGTCCCAGTCACCCAGGTCGACGTCGTCCGGCAGGTACGACAGCGGGTCGTGCGCCGAGGTCTGGTCGGTGACGACGTCGATCTCGACGCCGCGGCGCAGCAGCTCGGGGAACACGCTCGCGGCGTTGCCCACCAGGCCCACCGAGAGCGCGCGCCGGTCGCGCTTGGCGGCGAGGCACCGCTCGATCGCGTCGTCGATCCCGTCCGCGACGACGTCGAGGTAGCGGTGCTCGACCCGGCGGTGCAGCCGCGCGGGGTCGACGTCGACGACGAGGCACACGCCGCCGTTCAGGGTGACCGCGAGGGGCTGCGCGCCGCCCATGCCGCCGCAGCCGCCGGTGAGCGTGAGCGTGCCGGCGAGGGTCCCGCCGAACTTCTTCGCCGCCACCGCGGCGAAGGTCTCGTAGGTGCCCTGCAGGATGCCCTGCGTGCCGATGTAGATCCACGAGCCCGCGGTCATCTGGCCGTACATGGTCAGGCCGAGCTGCTCGAGCCGGCGGAACTCGGGCCAGGTGGCCCAGTCACCCACCAGGTTCGAGTTGGCGAGCAGCACACGCGGCGCCCACTCGTGGGTGCGGAACACCCCGACCGGGCGACCCGACTGCACGAGCATCGTCTCGTCCTCGCGCAGCGTCGTGAGCGTGCGCACCATCGCGTCGAACGACGCCCAGTCGCGCGCCGCCTTGCCGGTGCCGCCGTAGACCACCAGGTCGTCGGGACGCTCGGCGACCTCGGGGTCGAGGTTGTTCATCAGCATCCGCAGCGGCGCCTCGGTCTGCCAGCTGCGGGCGGTGAGCGTGGTGCCGCGGGCTGCGCGCACCGGACGGGGACCGCTGGTCGGGGCGGAGGTGGTGGTCATGCGAGCTCTCCTGTCACGGAACGGGTTGCGGCCAGGACGGATCCGTCCCGCACGGCCTCGACGACGGTCTCGATCTCGGGGGCGAGGAAGCGGTCCGGCCCCGGCCCGGCGACACCGCGCTCGCGCACCAGGTCGCGGACGGCGCGCGTCGCCGATCCCGGCTCGAGCGGCGCCCGGAGGTCGATCCCGCGTGCGGCCGTGAGGACCTCGATGGCCAGCACGCGCGTCAGGCCGTCGATCGCCGTCCGCAGCTTGCGGGCGGCGTGCCAACCGAGCGACACGTGGTCCTCCTGCATCGCCGACGACGGGATCGAGTCGGCCGAGGCCGGGACGGCGAGCCGCTTCAGCTCGGCGACGATCCCGGCCGCCGTGTACTGGGCGATCATGTGCCCGGAGTCGACGCCCGCGTCGTGGGCGAGGAACGGCGGGAGGCCGTTGCTGCGCGCGCGGTCGAGGAAGCGGTCGGTGCGGCGCTCGCTCATCGAGGCCACGTCGGCCACCGCGACGGCCAGGAAGTCGAGCGCGTAGGCGACGGGCGCACCGTGGAAGTTGCCGTTCGACTCGACCCGCCCGTCCGGCGTGACCACCGGGTTGTCGATCGCGGACGCCAGCTCGCGGCCCGCCACGAGCGCCGCGTGGTCGACGGTGTCGCGCGCGGCGCCGTGCACCGAGGGGGCGCAGCGCAGCGAGTACGCGTCCTGCACCCGGGTGCACTCCGGCCCCTGGTGGCTGGCGACGATCGGCGAGCCCGCGAGCACCGCCCGCAGGTTGGCGGCGCTGGCGGCCTGGCCGGGGTGGGGCCGCAGCTCCATCAGGTCGGCCGCGAAGGCCGCCTCGCTGCCGAGCAGGCCCTCGACGCTCATGCCGCACGCGACGTCGGCCACCTGCAGGAGCGCCCGCAGGTCGTGCAGGGCGAGCACGAGCATGCCGAGCATCCCGTCGGTGCCGTTGACCAGCGCCAGCCCCTCCTTCTCGGCGAGCACGACGGGCTCGATCCCGTTCTCGTGCAGGGCGGTCGCCGCCTCGGTGCGCGTGCCGTCGGCGCGACGCACCCAGCCCTCACCCATCAGCGCGAGCGCGACGTGCGACAGCGGGGCGAGGTCGCCGGAGCAGCCGAGCGACCCGTACTCGTGCACCACCGGCGTGATCCCGGCGTCGAGCAGGGCGGTGTAGGCGCGGGCCGTCGTGAGGCGCACGCCGGTGCGGCCGGTCGCCAGCGTCGACAGCCGCAGCAGCATCAGCGCGCGCACCACCTCGCGCTCGACCTCGGGTCCCGAGCCGGCCGCGTGCGAACGGATCAGGCTGCGCTGCAACGCCGCTCGCCGCTCGCTGGGGATGTGGGTCGTCGCGAGCGCGCCGAAGCCGGTGGAGATGCCGTAGTGCGGCTCGGGGTCGTCGGCCAGCGCGTCGATCACCGCGCGGGTGCGACCGATCGCGGCCTCGGCCTCCGGTGCGAGCCGGACGCCGGCGCCGTGCCGGGCCACGGCGACGACCTGCTCGGGGCTGACCGGGCCGGTGCCGACCTCGACGACGGGGTGCGCTGTCACGCGTCCATCGCACACCACCGCGGCAGGGGCGCGCCACGTCCGCACCGGACGAAGCGTCTGCGATCCCAGACCGGTGGTGGCTGTGGACGACGTCCGCGGGAGAGCCTGCGTCCTCGCCAGACTCGGACCACCGTTCCGGACGAACCGGGACGGACCGACCGTTCCAGGGGGAACCACCATGCCCGTGTCTCGTGCCCGGCGTCGCGCCGCGCTCACCGTCCTCGCCGCAGCCGCGGTGGTGGCGCCGCTGCTCGCCCCGGCGGCACCGGCCGCCGCCGCACCCGGCAGCTACACCGTCGTCGACCACAACGTCGAGAAGTACCGCTCGGTACTGCACAAGGCCTTCGACACGGCCAAGGCCCGCGGCGCGCAGGCGCTCACGCTGCAGGAGGTGTGCCTGACCGACGCGGTCGAGCTGGCGCAGGCGAACCCGGGCTGGCCGATGCTGTTCACCACGAGCCGCGTGGGCGGGTGCGACAAGAAGGGCAAGGGCGACGTCGGCACGCTGGTCATCCGGCGCAGCACCGGCGACTACACGATCCAGGAGTTCCCGCTCCCGGCCGACCCGGGGCGGGTCCCGCGGCTCAGCTGCCTCACCTTCGGCAGCTCGCCGGTGAAGCACGTGTGCTCGACCCACCTGGTGTCGAAGGACGAGGGCACCGGCGTCCGCGCCCAGCAGACCGCCGAGATCAAGCGGGTGACCCGCGAGTGGATCGAGGCCGGCCACCTCGTGGTCGTGGGCGGCGACTTCAACGCCACGCCGGACAAGCCGGAGATGGACAGCATGTTCGCGCGCGGAGGGAACGGCCGGTTCGTCTCGGCGCACCAGCTCGAGGGCCGCGCCGAGAAGACCACCGACAACGGCCGGCAGATCGACTACGTGTTCTTCTCGCAGAACCGCGCCGACCGTGGCGGCCTCGAGGTGATCCCCACCGGGTCCGACCACCACATGCTCGTCGCCACCACCCGCTGGGGCTGACGGCCCGGAGGTGGGCCACCCGTGCCCGACGTAGCGTGACGGCATGACCCGGATCGCCGTCGTCGGGGGCCACGGCCAGGTGGCCCGCCTCCTCCACCCCCTGCTGCTCGCCGCCGGGCACGAACCCGTCGCGCTGGTGCGCCGCGAGGAGCAGGCCGCCACCCTGCAGACGCAGGGCGTCACGACGCGGCACCTCGACATCGAGGCCGACGACGAGGCCGCCTTCGCCGCCGCGTTCGACGGCTGCGACGCGGTGGTCTTCGCCGCCGGCGGCGGCCCGGACGGGAACGCCGACCGCAAGCGCACGGTCGACCTCGAGGGCTCGCTGAAGTCGGTCGCCGGGGCGCGGCGGGCGGGCGTCCGCCGGTTCGTGCAGGTCTCGGCGATCGGCGTCGACGAACCCCTGCCGGACGACACCGCGCCGGTGTGGCGGGCCTACGTCGAGGCCAAGCGCGACGCCGACGCCGCCCTGCGCGACAGCGACCTCGACTGGACGGTGCTGCGTCCCGGTCGCCTGCTCGACGACCCGCCGACCGGGTTGGTGACCCTCGCCGACCACGTCGACCGCGGCGACGTCACCCGCGCCGACGTCGCCGCCGTCGTGGCCGAGGTGCTGACCAGCGGGCACGGCGTCCGCCGGCAGTGGGACCTCGTCGGTGGCCCCACCCCGGTCGCCGAGGCTGTCGCCTCCGCCTGAGCGGGCACACCGCTCGGAACGACCGGGCCGACGTCGCCCGGAGCGGCCCGCGGGCGCCGCGGTTCCGAGCGTCGTGCACGGCGACGTCTAGCGTGGGCGCCGTGAGCAGGGTGCCCGCGGCGGAGCAGACGCTGGCCGTGCTGCGCCACCTGGCCGCCCAGCCCGCACCCGTCCCCGCAGCGGCCATCGCGCGCGACCTCGGGCTCCCCCGCTCGACGACCTACCACCTGCTCGCCGTGATGGCCGGCGCCGGCTTCGTCGTGCACCTGCCCGAGGAGCGCCGGTACGGCCTGGGGGTCAGCGCGTTCGAGCTCGGCAGCGCGTACACCAGGCAGGAGCCGCTGGCCCGGCTGGCCAGGCCGGTGCTCGCCCGCCTGGTCGACCGGCTCGGCCACAACGCCCACCTCGCGGTGCTCCACGGCCGCGAGGTGCTCTACGTCGTCGAGGAGCGCGCGCCCGGACGACCGCCGCTCGTCACCGACGTCGGCGTCCGCCTCCCCGCGCAGCTCACCGCGAGCGGCCGCGCCGTCCTCGCCGCCCTGCCCGCCGCCCAGGTGCGCGCCCTGTTCCCCGACGCCGATGCGTTCGTCGACCGCCACGGCGTCGGCCCGCGGTCGCTGACCGCCCTGCGTTCGCTGCTCACCGACGTCCGTCGTGACGGCGTGGCCCGCGAGGACGGCGAGGTGACACCGGGTTTCGCCTCCCAGGCGGTCGCGGTGCTCGACCACACCGACCACCCGGTGGCGGGGCTGGCGGTCACCTGGCCGCACGACGACCCGCCCCCGTCCGACCTGACCACCCGGCTGCGGGCGGCGGCGTCCGAGCTGTCCCGACGACTGGGAGGCACCCGGTGACCACGCTCGCCCACGCCCTCACCGAGCGGGTCGTCGTCCTCGACGGCGGCCTGGCCACGCACCTCGAGACCCGCGGGGCCGACCTGTCCGGCGGGCTCTGGTCGGCCCGGATGCTGCTCGCGCCCGAGGGTCGCGAGGAGCTCGTCACCGCGCACCGCGACTTCGTGCGCGCGGGCGCCGAGGTGGTGACGACCGCGAGCTACCAGCTCGGCGCGCTCTCCCTCGAGCGCGCCGGGCACGACCGGGTGGCCGCCGCCGCGCTGGCCGCCTGGAGCGTCGTGCTCGCCCGACGGGCGCTCGACGCCGAGGGCCTCGAGGGCTGGGTCGCGGGCTCGCTCGGTGCGTACGGCGCGCTGCGGGCCGACGGGTCCGAGTACACCGGCGCGTACGACCTCGGGGACGAGGCCGCCACCACCGCCGCGCTGGTCGAGGCGCACCTGCCTCGGGTCGAGGCGCTGCTCGACGCGGGCGCCGACGTCGTCGCCTGCGAGACCGTCCCGCGCGCCGCGGAGGTGGAGGCGCTGGCGCAGGTGCTCGCCCGCACGGCCGCCCCCGCCTGGGTCTCGCTCACCCCCGCCCCGGGCGGGACGACCACCCGCCGCGGCGAGCCGCTCGCCGACGCTGTGGCGCCGCTGACGGACGTCCCCGGCGTCCTCGCGGTCGGGGTGAACTGCGCGCGTCCGCAGGACGTGCTGCCCGCGCTGCGGGCGCTGGCCGCGACCGGTCTGCCCCTGGTCGCGTACCCGAACAGCGGCGAGGGCTGGGACGCGTCCCGCCAGCGCTGGGAGGGCGACCCGCGCTGGGAGCCCTCGCTCGTCCCGTCCTGGACGCACGCCGGCGCGCGGCTGGTCGGCGGCTGCTGCCGGGTCGGGCCGGACGCCGTCGGCGAGGTGAGTGCGGTCACCTCGACGCGCCGGTGACGGTTACCCGCCAGTAGGATCGGTAGGCGCGGCGCCGCCCCTACCGTGAGGGGACCGAGCGCCCGACCCGACACCGAGGAGCACGATGCGGATCGCCGTCACCGTCGTCTGCCTGGCCGTCATGGTCGTGGCCATCTCGCTGTTCGCCCGCGCCATCGCGCAGATCACGCGCACCGTGCGGATGGGCCAGCCGGACGCCCGCACCGACGAGCCCGTCGCGCGGACGGTCACGCTGGTCCGGGAGTTCCTCGGGCACACCCGGATGTCGCGGCTGCCCGTCGTCGCCGTCGCGCACTGGTTCACGATGGTGTCGTTCGGGATCCTGTTCCTCACCCTGGTGAACGCGGTCGGCCAGCTCTTCGACAGCTCGTTCACCCTGCCGCTCATCGGCCACTTCCCGCCGTTCGAGTGGCTGACCGAGCTGTTCGCCTGGGGCGGCCTGCTCGGCATCCTCTGGCTGATCGCGGTGCGCCAGCGGCAGCACCCGCGCTCGCAGGGCCGGCGGTCGCGCTTCTTCGGCTCCACCTTCTGGCAGGCCTACTACGTCGAGGCGACGATCCTCGGCGTCGTCGTCTGCATCCTGGCCCTGCGGGCGATGGAGTTCGCGCTCGCGTCGGCCGAGGGCGCCTCGACGGCCAGCGCGCTGCACTTCCCGCTCACCGCCTGGATGGGCGCCGGTCTGGCCGGTGCGTCCGTCGGGGCCCTCGAGACCGGCATCCTGCTCGTCGCCGGGCTGAAGATCCTGATCTCCTTCGCCTGGATGATCACCATCTCGCTGCAGCCGACGATGGGCGTCGCCTGGCACCGGTTCACCGCCTTCTTCAACATCTGGTTCAAGCGCCACGCCGACGGCCGCACGTCCCTCGGCGAGCTGCAGCCGATGAAGGTCGCCGGCGAGCCGATCGACTTCGAGAACGTCGACGAGCTCGACGAGGACGCCGCGCTCGGCGTCGGCAAGGTCGAGGACTTCACCTGGAAGGGCCTGCTCGACTTCTCCACCTGCACCGAGTGCGGCCGCTGCCAGAGCCAGTGCCCGGCGTGGAACACCGAGAAGCCGCTGTCGCCCAAGCTGCTCATCATGGGGCTGCGCGACCACGCCGCCGCCAAGTCGCCGTGGCTGCTGGCGTCCGAGGAGGCCCGGGCCGACCTGCCCGAGGTCACCACCCGGCAGGCCGAGCGGGTGCTCGTCGGCGCCACCGGCTACGCCGACGGCGAGACCGTCGACCACCTGGCCGCCTACGACCCGCACGGCGAGGGCGCCGTCATCGACGCCGACGTGCTGTGGTCGTGCACCACCTGCGGCGCCTGCGTCGAGCAGTGCCCGGTCGACATCGAGCACGTCGACCACATCGTCGACATGCGCCGCAACCAGGTGCTGGTCGAGTCGGCGTTCCCGACCGAGCTCGGCGGCCTGTTCAAGAACCTCGAGAAGAACGCGAACCCGTGGGGCATGTCGCCGCGCGGGCGCCTCGACTGGGCCAAGGACCTGCCGTTCGAGGTCAAGCAGGTCGGCGCCGACGTCGAGGACCTCACCGAGGTCGACTACCTGTTCTGGGTCGGCTGCGCCGGCGCCTTCGAGGACCGCGCGAAGAAGACCACCCAGGCCGTCGCCGAGCTGCTGCACACCGCGGGCGTCGACTTCGCCGTCCTGGGCGACGGCGAGTCGTGCACCGGCGACCCCGCCCGCCGCGCGGGCAACGAGTTCCTGTTCCAGATGCTCGCGCAGCAGAACGTCGAGGTGCTCGGTGAGCTCAAGGCCACCCGCATCGTCGTCACCTGCGCGCACTGCTTCAACACGCTGAGCAAGGAGTACCCGCAGCTCGGCGGCAGCTACGAGGTCGTGCACCACACCCAGCTGCTGAACCGGCTCGTCCGCGACAAGAAGCTCGTCCCCGTCGCCGCGGTCGAGTCGACCGTGTCGCCCGTGACCTACCACGACCCCTGCTACCTCGGCCGCCACAACGGCGTCTACTCCCCGCCGCGCGAGCTGATCGGCGCGCTGCCCGGCGTCGAGTACCGCGAGATGGAGCGGTCGGGCGAGCGGTCGTTCTGCTGCGGCGCGGGCGGCGCGCGGATGTGGATGGAGGAGAAGCTCGGCACCCGCATCAACGGCAACCGCACCGCGGAGGCCGTCGCCACCGGCGCCGACACCATCGCGATCGGGTGCCCCTTCTGCCGCGTGATGCTCTCGGACGGCCTGACCGCCGCGCAGTCGGCGGGCGAGGCGCGCGAGGAGGTCAAGGTCCTCGACGTCGCGCAGATGCTGCTCGAGGCGGTGAAGCGGGGCGAGAGCGCCGCTGCCGCAGCGGAGGTCGTCGAGGAGGCGCCGGTCGAGCAGGCCGCGCCTGCCCCGGTCGACGACGCCACGGCGCAGGAGACCGCCGAGGCCGAGGGTGAGAAGGCCGTCGAGCAGCCGCCCGCCGCCGACGAGCCGGTCGCCCAGGAGCAGTCGGTCGCCACCGACACCGAGCCCTACGACGCGTCCGAGAGCGGGGTCGACGAGCAGTCGCCGACGCCGGGCGTCGACGCCTCCGACGCGTCCGCGTCCGCCACGACCCCGGAGCCCGAGCGCGACGAGGACGGACGGCCGACGCCCTCCGCGTGAGCCGGGCGTACCGACCGGCTGTCAGCGCCGGAAGTAGCCCGCCACGTCGGCCGCGACGTGGGTGCCCGACTGCTCGGAGTACAGCCGGATCGCGCCCGTGGGGCCGAGGGTGACGACGGCGAGGTTCGCCTCGTTGCGGCCGGGGACGAGGTTGAGCGCCGAGACGGTGGGCACCGCCGTCCCGCTGACCGAGGGGTAGGCACGCACGTTCGTGGCCGAGTCGGGGCCGATACCGGTGAGGTTCAGCACCGCAGCGCCCGCGCCCGCGGGCACACCGCCGCGCCCGGTCACCTGCAGGGTGGCCGGCGCGGCCGGTCGCAGACGCTCGCTGACGCCTGTGCCGGAACGGGAGTCGGCGATCCGGACCGGGTCGAGCGGCACGAAGCCGTGGTCGCCGGTCGCGCTGTAGTAGCCGGCCACGTCGGCGATCAGCCACGTCGACCCGACGGCGTTCGACAGTCGCACGGATCCCTTCGCGCCGATCTGCACGGTGACGAGGTTCGGCTGGTCGCGGCCGGGCCGCAGGTTCAGGTTCGACACGGTCGGCGGCGGCGAACCGTCGGCCGGTGTGGGGTAGGCACTGACCCAGGTCGAGGCGGTCGGTCCGGTCCCCGTGACGTTGAGGACGACCGCGAGCGCGTCCTGCGGCACCCCGGCACGGCCGCGCACCAGGAGGTCGACGGTCTGGCGCGGCCCGAGCTTCGCGCCCCTCGTCGGCCCGGCCGCCGACCGCAGGTCTATCAGCCGCTGCGGCGCGAGCGGCACGTAAGCCGCGGCCCCGCCAGGCGAGTAGTACCCCGCCAGGTCCACGACGACGTGCGTCGCCATGCCGCCCGTCCGCATGAAGACCCGCCCGTTGCGGAGCTTCACGGTCACCAGGTTGGGCTGGTCGACGCCGGGGACGACGTTGAGGTTGCTGACGGTCGGCCACGGGTCGGTGAAGTGGTTCGGTTGCGGGAAGACCTGGAGCCAACCGGCCCCGGTCGGCCGGACCGCCGTCACGTTGAGGACGGCGGCGGTGGCTTCCGGCGGGAGCACGTCGGCCAGGTCCAGGTCGAGCACACCGCCCTCGGTGAGCGGCTCGGCGTCGACGCGGGTGTCGAGGACCCGCACGGGTGGCACCGGCGTGAACCGGTCTCCCGAGGCGGCGACGGTCGACCACGACCGGTACGGCTCTGCCTGCACGGAGCCGTCGATCCCCCGCACACCTGCGACGAGCAGCTGGTGGTGCGAGCCCGACGGCAGGTCGGCGAGCAGGCGCACGGTCACGCGGTCGCCGGCCACGGCGACGGTGACGGGCACGTCGCGACCGGCGGCATCGAGCAGCCGCACGGCCTCGGCCGCACCCGCGGCGGCGACGGCGGCCGACAGCCGCACCTCCCACTCCGGTCGGACGGGGCTGCCGCTCGTGCGTGCGGTGGTCGTCACGTCGGTGACGTGCAGCCGGGACTGCGCGGCCGGTCGGGGAGGCAACGTCAGGAGCGTCGCCCCGACGCTGTGGATGACGACGATCTCGGGGACGCCGTCACCAGCCAGGTCGGCGACCTCCAGCGTCTGGGGCTGTGGCGGGTTCACCGCCTGCCCGATCAGCGCGCTCGCTTCCCAGACGGGAGCACCGCCCTCCTCCTGCACGGTCACCACCTGGCTGCCCCTCGTCCGCAGCGCCACCTCCACCGCACCGTCGGCGTCGAGGTCGGCGACGGCCACGTTCTGCGCGAGCGCCGGGAACGTGGGGTACTGCCGCCAGGTCGCCGAGCGCCACCCGTCCGGACCCAGCCGCCACACCACCAGCTCGTCGTCCGCGGCGGCGGCCACCACCTCGTCCCGCCCGTCGGCGTCGAGATCGCCCGCGGCCAGATCCAGGTCCTCGGCCGCGGGTCCTCGCGCCGGCGCGGCGACCAGGGCGCCGGACGCGTCGTGCACCCACACCTCTCCCCCGCTCCCGACCACGTCGAGCGCGCCGTCGCCGTCGAGGTCCCCGAGCGCGAGCGTGCGGTGCTGGACGGCCGACAGCGGGGTGACGGCGAACCGGTCGCCGACGTCCCTGAGGAGCACGGTCAGCGGTGTGCGGGCCTGGCCCCGCAGACCGCTCACCACCAGGTCGTCGTCGCCGTCACCGTCGACGTCACCCGCCACGACGGCGGTCGGCCAGAGCTGGTCGGCCGGGTCGAGGACCTGCTGCTCGACCAGCCCGGACGGGCGGACCGCGAACGCTCGCAGTAGACCGTCGGCGCCCGTCACCAGCTCGTGGACGCCGTCGTCGTCGACGTCGACGGCCGCGAGCGCTCCCGTTCCCAGGACCGTCCTGGCGGGGACGACGCCGGACGGGAAGGCGGGGTCCGAGGTTCGCACCCGGACGTAGCCCGGCCACTCCACGAAGGGCGACGGGTTCACGGTCGAGTGGTCGGGCACGCCGTCGCCGGTGACGTCCTCGAGGAGCAGCGACTGCGGGGTGCCCGCGTAGCTCACGGACGTGCGCGCGTACGGCGAGTAGGGCAGCGGGGACCCGACACCCAGCCGGTACCCCGGGACGGCGACCGAGCCGTTGGCGCTGCTCACCCTGAGCCGGAACGTGGTCGCGCGGTCGAACGAGACCTGGGTGCCCTCGCCGCGTCCGGCGCCGTTGGCGTCCTGGTGCACGAGCAGGCCGTCGTCGGTCCAGACCTCGAGCACGACGTCGAGGCCGTGGGGGTCCTCGTCCGAGTACGTCTCGGCGCTCAACGACACCGTGGCCGCGCCGGTGGTCGTCACGGCGTACCAGTCGACGTCGCCTTCCGGGGACAGCGTCGCCGGGAGCGACGGCTGCCCCGGCGTGACGGCGGTGGCACGCGCCGGCACGTCGTCGAGCGGCCGCGCGTCGGACGGCGCCGAGTCGTGGGGCACCGCGGGTCCCAGGCCGAGCGCGGCGGCCGCGTCGACCACGCCGGTGCCGTAGTACGGGTCGGCGCCGCGCGGGCCGGCGTCGCGCGCGGTGACCTGGACCCGGTCGGCCACGGCGTCGGCGCCCCAGGTCGGGTTGCGGACGGCGACCAGGGCGGCGACGCCGCTCACCAGAGGCGCCGCGAACGAGGTGCCGGTGCCGAGGACGTACTCGTCGGGTGCGTCGATCGAGGGGCCGATGAGATCCCACCCCGGCGCGGCCACGGACACGCTGTCGTCCCAGCTGGAGAAGGCCGTCATCCGGCCGAGGTCGTCGGTCGCCGACACCGACAGCACGCCGGGCACGCGACCCGCGTAGGCAGCGGGATAGCTCGCTTCCTCCGCACCGCCGTTACCGGCGGCCGCGACGACGACGCTGCCGCGCCCGACCGCGTACCGCAGGGCCGCCTCGAGCAACGGCGACTCGCCCGGTCCGCCGAGCGAGAGGTTGATGACGTCGGCCCCGCGGTCCGCCGCCCAGACGACGCCGTCGGCGACGTCGGCGTCGGTGGCGCCGTCGGGGCCGATGACGCGCACCGGCAGCACGTCCGCGCCGTAGGCGGCGCCGACGCCGCCCAGGCCGTTGTCGCCGGCGGCGGCGACGACCCCGGCGACGAGCGTCCCGTGCCCGTCGGGGTCGTCGGCGTCGCGGTCGTCGTCGACCAGGTCGATGCCGGGGAGCACGACGCCGGCGAGGTCCTCGTGGGTCGCGCGCACACCGGTGTCGAGCACCGCCACGACGGCGCCGTCGCCCCGCGCCGAGGTCCACGCCTCCGGGAACCGCACCTCGTCGAGGTAGGTCGACACGGGTGCGAACGGGTCGTCGGGGAGAGCGGACGCACGCCGGACCAGCTCGGGGACGGCGTCGCCTACCAGGGCCGACGCCTCGAGCGAGGCCACCGCGGCGTCGACGTCGGCGGCGCCCTCGACCACCGACCAGCCGAGCCGTTCGAGTCCGGGCGCCGCAGGGATGACGTCGAGGCCGCTGCGCCGCTCGACCTGCGCGACGGTGACCCCCGGCGCGCGGTGCACCAGCACCCGTCCGGTGCGCTCCGGCTCGGTGGGCGCCGGCTCCGCTGTCGCCGCGTCGGCAGACAGCAGGGACGCCCGGTCGACCGCCTCGGACGCGGCGGGCGGCGCGGCGGTGACGACCCGAGGCGACGGCACCCGCTGCGTGGCGGCCCGGGCGTCCGACGTGCCCTCCAGGACGGGGGCCACGAGGGCAGCGGTGACGAGACCGGCGACGCAGACGCGTCGGAGGGCGGCGATCGGTTCCACGGCACTGCTCCCGGCTCGGCTCCGAACGTCGTCCGTCGCGTCGTCGGTCCTCCAGGATGCGGCACGGACCCGCCCGGCGTAGGGCGTTCCGGACAGGTCCGCCGCCGTTCCGGCGGTATCTGCGGTCAGACGCGGTCCGGCGCCGTCCCCGGGCCGCTGGACTGCTGCGTCCGGCGAGCCGCCGCCTGCCGGGCGAGCAGGTTCGCCGCGGCGACCAGCCCGACCACCACCACCACGGCCAGCAGCGCCCACCACGGCGAGACCTCGCCGGTCCACGCGCGGAGCACCGCGAACCCGGCGGTCGTGTAGAGCGCGGCCCACAGCAGCGAGCCCACGACGGTCGCCGGGACGAAGCGCCGCAGCGGCATCCGCAGCACACCGGCGGTGAGGTTGACCGCCGTCTGGACGCCGACGGTCAGGAAGCACAGCGCCACGGCCACCAGCCCCCAGCGGCCGACGAGCCGCTCGGCGCGGCGCATCAGCGGGCGCTCGAGCCGTTCGTGCAGGCGGGTCCGGTCGCCGCCGGCGCGCAGCCCGCGGCCGACCCAGTAGGTGGCGTTCGAGCGCAGCAGGGCGACCACGACGAAGAACGCGTAGGTGGCCCAGTACGGCCAGCCCCCGACGATCTCGTCCACGCCGCCAGCGTAGGTGCGCACCGTCCGCGGCCGCCGTCGCGTGGACGCGTCGCATTCCGGTTGCACCGGTCCGTTCACGCCCGTCGCCGTCGCCGCGGAACAGAGCCGGCTCGTCCGCTCAGCCCCCCGCTCGGGCGCCACCCACGGTGACGGCCTGCACCCGCTCGCGTGATCGCGCGCAAGTGCGGGCGCGTCCTGCCGATGGACGAGTGCGCGCACCCTGCGCGCGACCCGACCGTCCGGAGCCGCCGTGAACGTCCCGCGCCCCCTCCTCGCCGCCTGCGCGGCCGTGCTCGTCGCGCTCGCCGGCCTGGTGCCTGCCGGGACGGCGTCGGCCGAGGCCGGTGCCGGCGACGCCGTCGGCCCGGGCGGCGTGGTGTCGCTGGCCCCGGCGCGGCTGCTCGACACCCGGACGACCTCGGCCGTCCCGGCGATGGGGACGCGCACGCTGCAGGTCACCGGTCGGGCCGGCGTGCCCGCCGCCGACGTGGCGGCGGTCGTGCTCAACGTCACCGCGGTGGCGCCGTCGGCGGGCGGCTACCTGACCGCCTACCCCGCGGGCACCGCGCGGCCGACCGCGTCGAACCTCAACTACCTGCCGGGCCAGGCGACGCCGAACACGGTGGTCGTCAAGGTCGGCGACGGAGGCGCGGTCGCGCTGTTCAACGGCTCCCCCGGCAGCACCCACCTGCTCGTCGACGTCGCGGGCTACGTCGTGGGCGGCACCGCGACGGCGCCCGGGTCGGTGGTGGCGCTCGCGCCGTCCCGACTGGTCGACACCCGCACCGCCGCAGCGGTTCCCGCGCTCGGGACCCTCGACGTGCAGGTGGCCGGCCACGGCGACGTGCCCGCCGGTGTGGCCGCGGTGCTGCTGAACGTCACCGCGGTCGCGCCGGGGACCGGCGGCTACCTGACCGCCTACCCGCAGGGCACCGCGCGGCCGACGACGTCGAACGTCAACTACCTGCCCGGACGCACCACCGCCGGCAGCGCCGTCGTCAAGGTCGGTGCGAGCGGCCGGATCTCGCTGTTCAACGGCTCCCCCGGCGCCACCCACCTGCTCGTCGACGTGGCGGGCTACGTGCTCGCCGGCGACGTCACGGCACCCGGCGGCCTCACCGCCGTCGACCCCGCCCGGCTGCTCGACACCCGCGACGGCACCGGCGCGGTCCCGGCGATGGGGACGCTCGTGCTGCAGGTGACCGGGCGCGGCGGCGTCCCCGCCACCGACGTCGCGGCCGTGGTGCTCACCGTCACCGCGGTCACGCCCGCCGCCGGCGGCTACCTCACCGCGTACCCGGACGGCACCACCCGCCCGACCGCCTCGAACCTGAACTACCTGCCGGGCCAGACCACACCGAACACGGTCGTGGTGAAGGTCGGCACGGGCGGCCGGGTCGCGTTGTTCAACGGGTCGGCGTCGCCGGTCCACCTGCTCGCCGACGTCGCCGCGCACGTGCGCCCGGGCCGCGGCCAGGGCAGCTGGGTGACGACCGCCGTCCCGGGCGCCTCGCAGGTGCACGACGTCGCGTGCTCGTCCGCGACGAGCTGCGTCGCGGCGGCGACCGCGGCGCCCGCCTCGTGGGACGCCGTGTCGCAGGCGGTCGCCGTCGAGGTCGACGGCGACACCACCCGCGCCACCCGGCTGGCGCTGCCCGCGGGCGTCCCCGCGTCGACGCCCTCGTCGGCCTGGTCGGTCGCGTGCGGCACCGGGCTCTGCCTGGTCGCCTCCACGCTGGGCGGCTCGGCGCCGGACGCCTTCACCTCCGTCCGCACCGCCGGGACGTGGGGCGCCGCGCGGACGGTCACCGTCCCGGCCGGCGGTCGCGCACCCGTCCCCGCCGACGTCGACTGCACCGCGGGCGGGGCGTGCGTGCTGGTCGGCAGCTACACCGACGCGGGCGGCGCCACCCGCCTGCTCGCCGAGCACCTCGCCTCCGGGACGTGGACCCAGCCCGCCGTCCCGACCCCGGCCGACGTGGCGTCCGGCCTCGAGCTCACCGACGTCGACTGCGCCGCCGCCGACTCGTGCACCGCGGTCGGCCGGTACCGCACCACCGCCGGCGAGCCGCGGCTCCTGACGGCCCGGTACGCCGGCGGCGCGTGGACGACCACCACCACCGGCTTCTCGGCCCCGGCGAGTGGGTTCGTGCACCAGCCGGTGGTCGCGTGCCCGACGACCACGACCTGCGTGCTCGCGGTGTCCCACTCGCGCGCCGACGCCGAGCAGACCACGGCCACCCTGCTCGGACGCTCCGTCTCGGGTGCCGCCTGGCAGCTCGCGGACGCCGGCGTGGGCACCGACCAGGTCGCCGTCGTCCAGGCGGTCGACTGCGGGACGAGCACCACCTGCTCGGCCGTGGGCACCACCTTCGACCCCGTCACCGGACCCGGCCCGCTCGTGCGCCGCTGGGCCGCCGGGTCCTGGGGCACGGACGGCGGCCCGGCCGTCCCGGGCGCCTCGCTCACCGACGTCAGCTGCGTCGACGCGACCACCTGCGTGGCCACCGGCTACGGCGCGCAGCCCCTCGTCGCGACCCGTTCCGCCTCGGGCTGGTCCGCGGCCGACGTGTCACCGACCTGGCCGCACGAGGACGCCATCGCCCAGGCCGTCGCCTGCGCCGGCGGACGCTGCACCGTCGTCGGCGACGCCCTGCGCGGCTCGACCGGCACGGCGTTCGTCGTCCGCTGAGTCACAGGCTCCAGCGGTCGACCGGGAACCCGTCGGCGTCGAGCACCTCACCCGGCGCGAGCTCGGCGACAGCGCGGGCGACGGCTCGCAGCCGCGGCCGCACCGCGGTGCGCGCGGCGCGGAACGCCTCGTCCGGCAGGTCGGTCTCGGCCTGCAGCGGGTCGACCGGCAGCCAGCGGACCTCGTAGGCGCACGCGTCGGACCACCCGCGGTCGCGGACGGGCGGCGGCAGGTCGTCCTCGGCGTGCGCCTCGACCACGACCGTCCCGAGCGCCGGGTCGAGCGGCACCTCGACGGCGAAGGCGTCGAGCAGGTCGGGCGCGGCGAGCGCCTGCTCGTCGGCCCAGCGCGAGAACGCCTCCACCTCGGCCCGCGCGGCCGGGTCCATCGCCCGCACGAGGTCGGGCAGGTCGTGCTCGGACGGCGGGTGCGGCTCGAAGGCGACGCCGTCCATCGCCAGCCGGGCGAACGGCTCGACCTGCTGCGCGGCGGCGAGCACCTGGTGCGGGTCGAGCGCGACGTCCGACAGCACCCGCAGGTCGAGCGTGCCGACGGGGTCGACGGCGAGGCTGGTGCCGCGGCCGTCCGCGGCGTCGAGCACGAGCGACCCGCCGAGCCGCCGGGCGAGGCCCACCAGCAGGTCGAGCACGCGGCGCTCCTCCCGGTCGGGCACGCCGTCGGGGAAGACGCGGTACCAGCCGACCCGGTCGACCTGCCCGGGCCACGGGGCGTCGCCGCGCTCGCGCAGCGTGTCCGCGGTCAGGACCAGGTGGCCGCGCGTCTCGTCACCGCGCAGCACCGAGTGCCGGGTCAGGGCCAGGTCGCCGTCGGAGGTCGCGGTCGCCGACGGGTACCGGTGCCGCACCAGGCGGGCGACGACGTCGACCCCGGTGCCCGCCGGCAGCCAGAGCTCGTGGCCGACCCGCACGGCACCCACGGCTCAGCCGAAGACGTCGGCCTGGTGGAAGGACTGGAAGGACCGGCTGGCCGTGGGCCCGCGCTGGCCGAGGTACCGGGAGCCGTACCGCTCGCTGCCGTAGGGATGCTCGGCGGCCGAGGAGAGCCGGAAGAAGCAGAGCTGGCCGATCTTCATGCCCGGCCACAGCTTGATCGGCAAGGTCGCGACGTTCGCCAGCTCGAGCGTCACGTGCCCGGAGAAACCGGGGTCGATGAAGCCGGCGGTCGAGTGGGTGATGAGCCCGAGGCGTCCGAGGCTGGACTTGCCCTCGAGCCGGGCCGCGACGTCGTCCGGCAGCGTCACGACCTCGTAGGTGGACGCCAGCACGAACTCGCCCGGGTGCAGCACGAACGCCTCGCCGCGCTCGACCTCGATCAGGCGGGTCAGCTCGGGCTGCTCCTCCGCGGGGTCGATCACGGAGTACTTGTGGTTGTCGAAGAGCCGGAACAGCCGGTCGATGCGCACGTCGACGCTCGACGGCTGGATCATCTGCGGGTCGTAGGGCTCGAGCACGACGCGTCCGGACTCGAGCTCGGCGCGGATGTCGCGGTCGGAGAGCAGCACCCGCGCAGGCTACCGGGCGGCGGCGGGGGAACCGGGCCCGCGAGGCATCCGTTGACCGGGTGGGACCGAACACCCACCACGACCACCGGGAGGACCTCGTGCTGACCCTCATCGCGATCACGCTGGGGACGCTGCTGCTGGCCGCGTGCGCCCTCGCACCCGTGGCGCTCGCCCGCGTGGGCGCCGAGCGGACCGGCCGCCGCCGGTGACCTCGCCCGGCTGGACGGCCGCGCCGCCGCAGGCGCCGCCCGCCCCGCCGCACGAGGACTCCTGGTTCCGCCGCACCGCCCGGCACGTGCCGCGCCCGGTGCGCCTGCTCGCCGGCGCGTTCCTCGTGCTCGCCGGCGTCGCCATGCTGGTGCTGCCCGGCCCGGGCCTGCTGACGATCTTCGTCGGGCTCCAGGTACTCGCCCTCGACATCCCGGTCGCGGCCCGAGCCGAGCGGGCCGTGCTGCACCGGGTGCGCGCGACCGCCGAGAAGGCCAGGGCGAAGCGGGCGGCCCGCCGCGGCGGCGGGTGGTCCTCGACGCCGCGCTGAGGCGTCCCGCCGGTCCGTTATGCTGGCGACCGCTCCCGCCCCGGCAGGAGCACGCGGGTGTAGTTCAATGGCAGAACATCAGCTTCCCAAGCTGACAGTGCGAGTTCGATTCTCGTCACCCGCTCCGACCTCGTCCGTTTCGCCAGTTCAGTGACGGAAGTGTCACCGGAGTGGCATCGCACCACGTGTGCCGTGCCAGAACGCCTCGTCCAGTGCCCCTCCCCGGAGCGCGGATCAGCCTGCGGACGCCTCGCCGCTGCCGCCCAGCCGGGCCTCGACCTCCTGCAGGAACCGGCGCTGCTGCTCGTTCAGCACCTCGCTCGTGTACTCCGCCATCACGCCCGCCGCGGCGCCGAGGTCGACGGCGGCGCCGGACGCCTCGAACTCGTCGATCACCGCGGTGAACGTCGCCAGGAAGCGCTCGACCAGCTCGCCCACCTCCTCGTCGGTGCTGGCCGGGCCGAGCCGGCCGAACCGCGCGACGACCTCGGTGACGTCCGGGACGACGGCCGGGTCGCTGAGCCGCGCGTAGAAGTCGGACAGGTGCGCCATGCCGTCCTCACCGGCGAAGTGCGCGAGCAGCACCGACTGGTCGCGGTCGAGCTGCAGCTGCTCGGGCGGCAGGTCGGCCCCGGCGTAGACCGCGAAGAACGGCGCCAGCTCGGGTGGCAGGTCCGGGGCGGCACCGTGCGCGCGCAGCGCCGCGACCACCCGACGCTGCGTGGTGAGTCGCTCGATCTGGCGGGCCAGCTCGGCGTCCAGATCGTCGAGCACGTCGTCCGCCCCGCCGTCGTCGTCGAGCAGACCGCGCACGGTCTCGAGCGGGACGCCGAGCGCGGCGAGCCGCCGGATCCGCAGCACGCGGACGAGGTCGTGCACGTCGTACTCGCGGTACCCGTTGCTCCTGCGCTCGGGCTCGGCCAGGACGCCGACCCGGTGGTAGTGCCGCAGCGCCCGCACGGTGACGCCGGCGAGGCGGGCCAGCTCGCCGCTACGCATCCGCCGTCACCACCGGCGGCGCGGCGCCGGCCGCCGGCTCGAGGTCGCGCAGCGAGCGCGAGACCAGCCCGACGACGAGGGCGACGAGCCACACCGCGGTGAGCGCCGCTGCCGCCACGCGCACGTCGAGGTACTCGGTGAGCACGGCCGCGGCGACGATGCCCACCGGCGGTGCCGCCGTCAGCAGCGCGTTCTGCGTCCCCATGACCCGCCCTCGCACGTGCTCCGGGATGCGCTCGATCATCAGCACCCCGAGCAACGTACCGAAGGCGCCTCCGGACAGGCCGACGACGAAGGCACCGGTCAGGACGACCCACACCGACGCCAGCGAGCCGACCGCGGCGAAACCGACCGTGCTGCCCACGAGCCCGGCCACGAACCAGGTGCGACGACGACCGCGCGACCCCGCGACCGCGGCCACCCCGGCGCCGACGAGCATGCCGCCGGCGAGCGCGCTCAGCACGAAGCCGAGCATCCCGGGCTCACCCGCCAGCGTGAAGTACACCGGCAGCACCAGCCCCTGCAGCGACGCGAGCACCACTACCGAGGCGAGGCTCAGCGCCGTCGTCACGAGCAGGAAGCGGCTGCCGAGCAGCACCCGCCAGCCCTCCCGCAGCTCGGCGAGCCCGTTCGCGGGAGCGGCCGGCCCGGCGTCGTCGGCGCGGACGACGGCCCCGACCCGGTGCGGGACGGCGAGCGTCAACAGCGCCGCCACCAGCGAGGTCGCGGCGGTGACCCACAGCACCGCGGAGCCGTCGAGCACCACCATCAGCACCCCGGCCGCGGCCGGACCGACCAGCAGCGCGATCGCGGCCAGCGCCTCCCGGACGCCCGTCAGCCGCTGGGCGTCCAGACCGCCGTGGCGCACGACCGCCGGTAGGAGGGCGTCCCTCGCCGTCAGGCCGGGCACGTCGCCGAGCGACCCGATCACGCCGAGCAGCACGAACCAGCCGAGGTCGAGACCCCACAGCAGGTCGACCACGGGCAGGGCGGCGACGGACGCGGCCGAGACGAGGTCGGTGACCACCGACGACGTGCGGCGGTTGATCCTGTCGATCACGACGCCCATCAGCAGGCCCGCGAGCACGGCCGGGACGGCGGTGGCCGCCGCCACGATGCCGGCGCCGAGCGCGCTGCCGGTCACCTGCAGCACGATCAGCGGCAGCGCGACGCCCGCCACCGAGTTGCCGAGCACGGACAGCAGGTACGACGCGAGGTAGGCCCCGGAGACGCGGTTCACGTCCCCCAGTCACGACCATGACGCAGGGGCGGGGTCAAGCGCGCTGCCGTCGAGCACCGGGGAGGATCCGGATCCACCCCCAGGTGCCGGACCTTCCCCGGTCGCCCCCGGCCCGACCGTCAGTCGCCCGCGCGGCGCCGCTCCAGCAGGACGGTGTCGCGCCAGGTGCCGTGCAGCCGCGCGATCCGCTCGCGCACGCCGACCGTGCGGAAGCCCAGGGCGTGGTGCAGCGCGAGGCTGGCGCCGTTCTCGGGGAAGACCGACGCCTGCAGCGTCCAGATGCCCCCGGTGTCGGCGTGGACGACGGTGTGCCGCAGCAGGTCCCGACCGACCCCGCGTCCGCGCACGGCCTCGTCGACGTACACCGTCGACTCGGCCACGCCGGCGTAGCAGGCGCGCGTCGACGTGGGCGTCAGCGCCGCCCACCCGACCACGCGCCCGTCGAGCTCGGCGACCCAGGCGTGGCCGGGCAGCCACCGCTCCCACAGGGCGCCCGGGTCGGGCAGCTCGGTCTCGAACGTCGCGTCACCGGTCGCGATGCCCTGCGCGTACACCTCGAGCACGCGGGTCAGGTCCTCGCGGCGGGTGGCACGCAGGTGCGTCATCGCCGGGCCGCGTCGCGGTGCGCCGCGACCCGCTCGACCAGCTCGGACGCACCGGGTCCGTCGAGCTCACCGACCGCCACGTCGCGCCCGGCCGCGGTGAGCAGCAGCGCTTCGCCCGGGCCGCGCACCTCGGGCCCGTCGCCGGACGACCACGGGACGTCGGTCGCGACGAGCCGCAGCCCCCGCACCAGCCGGCGGGCGGGCAGCACCGGCGCCCCCTGCACGGCACCGAGCGCCGCGAGCAGCCGGTCGGCCGGGACGGTGCGCGGCCGGCCGACCGCCCGGCGGACGTCCTGGTGGTGGATCACCCCGTCCAGGAACCCGATCCGCCCTCCGGCCACGGCGGTCAGCCCACGTGGACGCGACCGCGTCCGATAGGCGTCGACGACCTCGGCCGGGCCGGCGCCGTCCCAGCGCGCGAGGGCGCGGGCGTTCGCGCGGCCGACCGAGCCGAGGCCGCGCACGATCTCGAGCACCGCACGGGCCGTGGGCAGGTCGTCGTAGCTGACGACGTGGACGGCGACGTCGCGGACGGTCCACCCGTCGCACGGCGTGGGCAGGTCCCACTCGTGCGGCGCCAGCGAACCGAGCACCACGGCGAGCGAGGTGCGCTCGGCCTGCGCCGCAGCGAGCAGGTCGGACGCCGGCGCGCTCACGTCGCAGCCGGCACGAGTGCCGCGTACCGGTCGAGGTAGAGCGGCCAGCCGCCGTCCTCGCCGACGCCGGACGCGACACCCTCCCAGCCCGGACCGTGCCGGTCGAGGTGCCGGTGCTCCAGTCGCAGCCGGGTGCGGCCGTCGTCGAGCTGGGCGAAGGTGACCTCGACCTCGCTGGCCCGCGCCGGGTCGTCGACGAGCTGCCAGGTCGGGCCGATGTCCCACGTGAAGACGACGCGGTGCGGCGGGTCGAACACGAGCACCCGACCCCAGTGGCACTCGCTGCCGTCCTCGGCGCGGTCGTGCAGCGTGCCGCCGACGCGTGCTTCGAAGGTCGTCGCCACCAGCGGCGAGCCGAGCAGGTTGTGCTCACGCGGCTTCACCTGGTCGAAGCGGTCCACGAACACCCAGAAGGCCTGCTCGACCGGCGCGTCCACGACCGTCGTCCGCACCAGGCGGGTCGGGTCCTGCTCGTCCATCACGCGCTCCTCGTGTCCTCGGTCGGGTCGGCGGCGTCGACCGCCGTGCCGTACGCGTCGAGCGCCCGCCGCCAGAAGGTGTCGAGCTGGTCGCGCAGCGCCGCGAGCGCCAGCGGCTCGAGGCGGTAGATGCGGCGCGTCCCCTCGGCGCGCTCGCTCACCAGCCCGGCGTCTCGCAGCACCCGCAGGTGCTGCGAGACCGCAGGCCGTGTGACGGCGACGGTCGCCGCCAGCTCGCCGACGGACAGCGGCCCGGCACTCAGCCGGTCGACCAGCTCGCGCCGGGTGCGGTCGCCGAGCGCAGCGAGCGCTGCGTCCGATCCGTCAGTCGTCACGAACGGTAAGTTGCCACTGACGCAATGCCGGGTCAAGACCCCCGATCGGACCACGGCACCGCCCGACCCCTCACGTCCGGGCCGATCCGGCCGATGGGACTGGGTAGCCCGTGCCCCCGGACCGAGGTCGGAGACCACCCCATGGCCGTACTGCGACGGTTCAGCGTCGCCGCCCGCATCATCACGCTCGCCGTCGCCGCGCTGGTGACGCTGCTCGTGCTGGCCGGCCTGTCGATCACCGCGGGCACCAAGGCCTCGCGCGCCCAGGACGAGGCGGCGCGGGTGCAGGACGTGCACGCCCGCACGCTCGAGGCGCGCTACCTGCTCGCCGACCTGCACGGCCGCCAGACCGGCTACGCCTTCGACGTGTCGCTGCGCGGCGCGCTCGGCGCCCGCGACGGCTCGCCGGCCCGGGCCGCGTTCCTGGACGCCGCGGCCGCCACGCAGGAGGCGCTGGGCGCGCTCGAGGAGACGGCGGCCGGCCTCGGTGACAACACGACCTCGCTCACGGCCGCCCGCGCGAGCACCGACGAGCTGCTCGCCCTCGACCAGCAGGCCGTCGCGCTCTACCTCACCGACAGCGAGGCCGACCGGGTCGCGGGCGACCGGCTCGTGCTGCGCCAGGGGCTCGAGCAGTACCAGGCCGCGTCGGCGCAGCTCGACGAGTTCGCGGACGCGCTCGAGGAGCACCGCGCCGAGGCGATGGCGGCCGCGAGCCGCGCCTCCCGCGGCGCCGTCACCACGACGCTGGTCGTCGCGCTCACGATCATCGCGCTGTGCGCGCCGTGGGTGATCATGCTGAGCCGCTCGATCCGGATCCCGTTGCGGCACCTGCGTCTCCGGCTCCAGGCCATCGCCGAGGGTGACGGCGACCTGACGGCGCGGCTGGACGAGGACGGCCAGGACGACCTCGCCGAGATCGCGCGCCTGTTCAACGCGTTCGTGGCCGACGTCGCCACGACGGTGCGCGACGTCGCGGAGTCGGCGAGCACGCTGGCTGCCGCCACCGAGCAGCTGTCGGCGACCACCGACCGCATCGCCGGCGCGGCGCAGGACACCTCGACCCAGGCCGGCACCGTCGCCGGCGCCTCGGAGCAGATCAGCGCCACCGTCGAGAGCTTCTCCCAGGGCGCCGGTCAGCTGCGCGCCTCGATCGACGAGATCGCCCGCAGCGCAGGCGAGGCCGCGGAGGTGACGTCGTCCGCCGTCCACCTCGCCGAGGAGGCCGGGGGTACCGTCCGCCGGCTCGGCGAGGCCGGCCAGGAGATCGGCGGCGTGGTCGCCGTCATCGAGAGCATCGCCTCGCAGACCAACCTGCTCGCGCTCAACGCGACCATCGAGGCGGCGCGCGCCGGCGAGGCGGGGCGCGGGTTCGCGGTGGTCGCGGGTGAGGTGAAGGAGCTCGCGCAGGAGACGGCGCGCGCCACGTCCGACGTGTCGCGCCGGATCGAGCAGATCCAGCTCGAGACGGACGCCGCCGTCGCCGCGATCGCGCGGATCTCCGAGGTGGTCGACCGGGTCAGCGCCGTCTCGGCGTCGATCGCGGGCGCCGTCGAGGAGCAGACCGCGGTGGCCGCCGAGATGTCGCGCTCCACCGACGAGGTCGCGGGCGGCAGCCGGTCGATCACCTCCAGCATCAGCACCGTGGCCGCGTCGGCCGAGGCGTCGTCGACCGGCATCGAGGAGGCGCGCCTCGCGACCGCCGAGCTGGCCCGGATGGGTGAGCGGCTCTCGGCGCTGGTGTCGCGCTTCACCGCCTGACCCAGGAGCCGCCGAGGGAATGGCGCCCCGGGCACCGAATCGTCCGGGAGTCGGTGCGCAGGAGGGGGTCTCGTCGCCGGATGCCGGACGACTCGGGTACGCAGCCGCCGTGACCTTGACGCAACCGATCGGTTGCTCTAACGTCGGTCGCAACCGATCAGTTGCGACCCAGGAGGCGTCATGGCGTTCCCCGACACGATCGAGCGCAGGCTCGAGCTGCACCGTCCGGTCGAGCAGGTGTGGGCGGCGCTCACCACCGCCGAGGGGCTCGGCACCTGGTTCGGCGAGCGCGCCGAGGTCGACCTGCAGGTGGGCGGCGAGATCCGGCTGGCCTGGGAGAGCAGCGGCGACACCGCGACCCTGGTCGTCCAGCGGATCGAGCCCCCGCACCTGCTGGCCTGGACGTGGGGCATCTCCGGCCTGCCGGACGACGACCCGCGCCGCACCACCGTCACCTTCACGCTCGAAGCGACCGCCACCGGCACCACGCTCACCGTGGTGGAGCAGGGCTTCGCGCAGGTCGACGACGCCGACCTGCACGGCCCCGCGTTCGAGGGCAACGAGCGCGGTTGGACGCACGAGCTCGGCGAGCTGGTCGCCTACCTCGATGACGCGGCCTGACCCCGAGCTGGTCGCGCAGGACGTCTTCACCGCCCTGGCCGACCCCACCCGGCGCGGCATCCTCGCCGAGCTCGCCGCCCGGGGCCCGGCGACCGCCACCGACCTGGCCGGACGGCTGCCGATCACGCGGCAGGCCGTCGCCAAGCACCTCGCCCTGCTGGCCGAGACCGGTCTGGTCGTCGCCGAGCCCGGCGAGGGACGTCGCGTCCGCTACCGGCTCGACTCGGCGCCGATGCGGGTCGCCCAGCAGTTCCTCGCCGCCCTCGCCCGCGACTGGGACGGCCCGCTCGCCCGCCTGCACGACACGCTGCGCTGACACCTCGCGCCGAGACCCGGAGGACCACGATGACCACGACCACCGGCGCGCTGCCGCCCGTCGTCACCCGCGAGCAGTGGCTCGCCGCCCGCCGCGAGCTGCTCGCGGACGAGAAGGCGCTCACCCGCGCCCGCGACCGGCTGAACAGCCGCCGCCGGCAGCTGCCGATGGTGCGGGTCGAGGAGCCGTACGAGCTCGAGGGACCAGCCGGGCGGGTCGGCCTGCTCGACCTGTTCGAGGGACGCCGGCAGCTGGTCGTGCACCACTTCATGTTCGCGCCGGAGTGGGACGCCGCGTGCGCGAGCTGCTCGTCGGCCGCCGAGGGCATCGCAGGACTCGGCCGCCTGCACCAGCGCGACACCACGCTGGTCGCGGTGTCGCGGGCGTCGTACGCGAAGCTCGCCGCGTTCCGCGACCGGATGGGCTGGACGTTCCCCTGGTACTCCTCCCACGGCAGCACCTTCAACTACGACTTCCACGCCACGCTCGACGACCGCGTCGCGCCGGTGCTGCTGCACCTGAGGACGCCCGAGGAGCTGGCGGCCGACGGCGTCCCGTGGACCGGCGGGCCCTGGACCGCCGAGCTGCGCGGCTCCGAGCTGCCCGGGCTCAGCGCCTTCCTGCGGGTCGGCGACGAGGTCTTCCACACCTACTCGACCTACGGACGCGGTCTGGAGGAGTTCCACAACGGCTACCCCTACCTCGACCTCACCGTCCTCGGGCGGCAGGAGGAGTGGGAGGAGCCGCGCGGTCGCGGCACCCTGCGCGGGACGCACGTCGGCGGCCCGGGCATGCGTCTGCCCGAGCCGCGCGACGGCTGAGAACCGTTGTGGCTCAGGCGGTGGCGACCGCCTCGACCAGCGCCCGCGAGAACGCGGGGATGTCGTCGGGCTTGCGGCTGGTCACGAGGTTGCCGTCGACGACGACCTCCTCGTCGACCCACTCGGCGCCGGCGTTGCGCAGGTCGGTCTGCAGGCTCGGCCACGACGTGAGCCGCTTGCCGCGGACGACGTCGGCCTCGACCAGCGTCCACGGTGCGTGGCAGATCGCGGCGACGGTCTTGCCGGACTCGACGAAGCCCTTGATGAAGGCGACCGCCGCCTCCTCCGTGCGCAGCGCGTCCGGGTTGGCGACGCCGCCCGGCAGCACCAGCGCGTCGTAGTCGTCGACCGACGCGTCGCCGAAGGTCGCGTCGACGTCGAAGGTGTCGGCCTTGTCGAGGTGGTCGAAGGCCTGCACCGACCCGCTCTCGGGCGCCAGCAGCACCGGCGTGCCGCCGGCCTCCTGCACCGCCTTCCACGGCTCGGTCAGCTCGACCTGCTCGATGCCCTCCTGGGCCACCGCGAAGGCCACCTTCTTGCCGTCCAGTCGTCCGCTCACCGGCGGGCTCCTTCCTGCGTCGACGTGAGGTCGACGGTCTCGGACTCCCCGGTGCGGGGCGGGTTCTTGGTCACGCTCGAGGTCAGCATCGACACCATCATCGACACCTTGCCGGGGCTGTCCCAGTACTGCGCCGACTCGGCCCGCACGCGCATGACCTGCACGGACGGGTCGTCCTGGCCCTCGGGGAACCAGGCCTCCACGAACCGGTTCCACAGCTCCTTCTTGCGCTGCGGGTCGGTCGAGAGCTCGGCCGTGCCGGCCAGCGAGACCCACCCCGAGTCGCCCGAGTACGACACGTTCACGCGGGGACGCTCGCGCGCATTCGTCGCGGTCTCGGACGTGGCACCCAGCAGGAACCAGGCGTCGCCGTCGAACTCCGCCTCCTGGGTCGTCATCGGGTGCGCGTGCAGCGTGCCGTCGGCGGCGACCGTCGTCAGCATGCAGGTGCGCACGCCCTGCATGATCGAGCGCACCTTCTCCATGTGCTCTGCTCGTTCGTCGTGATGGGTCATCGCGGATCCTCTCTGCTGCAACGGTTCAGGACGAGTGCTTGCGCAGCGCCGACGGCTTGTGCACCGCGGTGCCACCGCTCTTCTCGCTGCGGACGAGGTACTGCGGTTCGTCCTCGGAGGCGTCGACCGTGCGGCCGCCCGCCTCGGTGCGCGAGGTGATCCTGCGCTCCACCACCCCCACGGCCGTACCGCCGTGGCTGTCCCACTCGACCTTGTCCCCCTTGCGGAACGACGTCGTCATCGGCCACCTCCTCGTGTCCACCCAGCGTCACCCGCCAGGCAGGACCGCGCATCCCGAGACCGCAACGGGTTTCGCTGCCCGGGTTTCGACGAGCAGGCGCACCGACCGCGTGCCACCGTCGGAGGATGACGAGCTTCGGGTACACCCTGATGACCGAGCAGAGCGGCGTCCGCGACCTCGTGCGCTACGCGCAGCAGGCCGAGCAGGTCGGCTTCGACTTCGAGGTGAGCAGCGACCACTACTCGCCGTGGCTCACCGAGCAGGGGCACGCGCCCTACGCCTGGACGCTGCTGGGAGCCGTCGCGCAGGTGACCGAACGGGTCGAGCTGATGACCTACGTGACCTGCCCGACGATCCGGTACCACCCGGCGGTCGTGGCGCAGAAGGCCGCGACCGTGCAGCAGCTGTCGCAGGGCCGGTTCACCCTCGGTCTCGGCGCCGGCGAGAACCTGAACGAGCACGTGGTGGGCGAGGGGTGGCCGCCGGTCGACCAGCGCCAGGCGATGCTGCAGGAGGCCGTCGAGATCATCCGCGAGCTGCTCACCGGCGAGCTCGTCACCTACGACGGCGAGTGGTTCCGCGTCGACGGCGCCCGCGTGTGGGAGGCCCCGGAGGCCGGCGTCCCGATCGGCGTGGCCGTCTCGGGGAAGAAGTCGGTCGAGCGGTTCTCGCCGCTGGCCGACCACCTCATCGCGGTCGAGCCGGACAGCGACCTGATCGACTCGTGGAAGCAGGCGCAGGGCGACACCCCGCGGCGCGCCATCGGGCAGATCCCGATCAGCTGGGACCCCGACCGCGACACCGCCGTGCGGCGCGCGCACGAGCAGTTCCGCTGGTTCGGGGGCGGCTGGGCGGTCAACGCCGACCTGCCGACGCCGGCCGGCTTCGCGGCCGCCAGCCAGTTCGTCCGGCCGGACGACGTCGCCGACTCCATCCCGTGCGGGCCCGACGTCGACGCGATCGTCGAGGCCGTGAAGCCCTACTGGGAGGCCGGGTTCACCGACATCGCGCTGGTGCAGGTGGGTGACGAGGGGCAGCAGCGCTTCCTCGACGAGGCTGCGCCCGACGTGCTCTCGGCGCTGCGCGAGGCCGCGCCGCAGGGGTGACGCCCCGGCCGCCGCTGCTCCGGTCGGGCGGCTGCGGTCACACGGCGTCAAGCAACCAGCGGGACGCACCGATGCTCCTCCTGTGCACGTGCGCGCCCTGAGCCCCGTGGCGCCGGCAGCGGCGTCCCGGCGTCGCGACCGGTGGCGCGGGTCGCTGCCCCGGTGGGAGCCGCTCGCCTGGCAGAGCGTCTCGCTCGGCCTCGGCTGCCCGGTGATCCTGCTGGTGCTGCTCGACGCCGGGGTGTTCCGGCCCGAGCGGGCGCTGTGGGTGCAGCTGTGCTGCCTCAGCTTCCTGGCCTTCGCCGCGCTGGCGCTCGCCACCGGGCGGGTGGGGCGGGTCAGCCTGTGGGCCCAGTGCGTCGAGGCCCTCGTCATGGTGCCCGTCCTCGGCACCAGCACCGACCACCTCGGGGTGCTGGCAGCCTGCGCGGTGACGGTCGTGCTGGTGCTGGTCTCGGCCGCCGCCTACCTGCCGGCCCGCGAGGTGGTCGCCCTCACCGCCGCCGGCGGCGTCGCCTTCGGCGTGCTCATGGTGGGTCAGGGCTACGGCGGCACCGGGCTCGCGCTCACGGTCACCGCCGTCGTGCTGCTGTCCGGCGTGCCCGCGGCGATCCTGTTCACCTTCCGCACCCGCGCCGAGGCCGCCGTCGAGCACGCCCGGACGATGTCGCGCACCGACGCCCTCACCGGCCTGCTGAACCGCCGGGGCCTGGCCGAGGCGGCCCGCGACCTGGTGGCCGGCGCTCGGGCCGACACAGCGGCGATCGGTGTGCTGGTGGTCGACGTCGACCGGTTCAAGCAGGTGAACGACGTGCACGGCCACGTGGCGGGCGACCGGGTCCTGCAGCAGGTCGCCGCAGCCGTCCGGGACGCCTGCCGTCCCGGTGACGTCGTGGCGCGCCTCGGCGGCGAGGAGCTGTGCGTGCTGCTGCGGTGCGACGACCCGGGCACCCTGCTCGTCGTCGGCGAGCGGCTGCGGGCCGCGGTCGAGGAGGCGCCCACCCGGCCGTCCGTCACCGTCAGCGTCGGCGGCGCGTGCGCCTCGCCCGTCCCCGTCGTCGTGGGCGACGGCCACCCGGACGGCGCGCAGGACCTCGTCCTGCGCCTGGTCGACCGCGCCGACGCGGCCCTCTACGAGGTCAAGCGCGCCGGTCGCAACGGCGTGCGGGTGCACGGCGACCGTGGCCGTCCGGCTGCGACCATGGCCGGGTGAAGCGCTCGCTGCCCCCGGCCCGCCTGGCGCGGCTGATGAGCCTGTGGCCGCCGTACCTGTTCGCCGGCATCCGGGTGGTCGCGATCTCCGACGACTGGCGGCACGCGCGCGTGCGCCTGCGCCTGACCCGGTGGAACTCGAACTACGTCGGCACCCAGTTCGGCGGGTCGCTGTTCGCGATGGTCGACCCGTTCTGGATGCTGCTCGCGATGAACGTGCTCGGCCGGGAGTACCTGGTGTGGGACAAGGCCGGCGAGATCGAGTTCGTCCGACCCGGACGCGGCACCGTGCACGCGCGCTTCGACCTCACCGACGAGCAGGTCGAGGCGCTGACCACGCCGACCCGGGAGGGTGGCAAGGCCCTGGTCTGGTTCGAGACCGAGGTCGTCGACGACGCGGGCGAGGTCGTCGCGCGGGTGCGCAAGCAGCTCTACGTGCGCCGCAAGGACGCTGTCCGCCCGGGTCAGCCCGCGGACGCCGCGCCGTCGACGTAGAGCCAGCGGCCACCGCGCACCGCGAACCGGCTGCGCTCGTGCAGCGTCCCCGGCACCCCGTCCTGCGTCCACGACGCGGTGAACGCGACCCAGTCCTCCCCGGACCCGTGCACGTCCAGCCCGGTCCACACCGTCGCCGGGTCGAGCTCGAGCTCGGCCGGACGCGTGCGCGGGTGCCAGGTGCGCACCAGGTACGACGCGTCACCGACCGCGTACGCCGCGTACCGCGAGCGCATCAGCCGCTCCGGGTCGCCCGCCTGCTCGGCACCGAGGTGCAGCGGCCCGCAGCAGGAGTCGTACGGCTCACCCGTCCCGCACGGGCAGGGCGGGCGCGCGAAGGCGGGACCGGTCACCCCCGGACGGTAGCCCGGCCGGCAGCAGCCGGGTCACCAGCCAGGTGAACGCGAGGCCCGCGGCGACGATCGCCGCGGTGACCACCGCCATGCCGAGCCAGTCCTGCTGGAAGGCGCTGGGGATCAACCGGGTCGGGACGGCCACCACGCCGACGAACGCGCCGAGCAGCCCGAGGTAGGTGCCGATCATGTTGGCGGCGTGCGAGCGCACGTCGCCGCGACGGATGCGCCACAAGCCCAGGGTGAGCGTGACCAGCGTGAGGACGCTGAGCCCGTGGATCCACGAGAAGCTGCCCGGCCGCAGGTCCTGGATCCAGAAGCTCGACCCGGCCGTGAGGTACATGGCGACCACCCAGACCCGACCGATCAGCTTGTGGGCCGCGTCGCCGCGACGGCGCCGCACCACGTTCACCGCGCCGAGCACCATCGCGAGCGTCGCGGCCGTCGCGTGCCCGGCCACCAGCGGCGTGAACCCGTCCACCCCGACCACCTCCGACATTTGGATAGCGTCACTATCCATTCATCGGACGGCGCGCGCAAGTCACCCGTCCGGCCCGCGCAGGTGGTGGGCGGGCAACCACGCCTGCAGCAGCACGGTGTCGAGGTCGGGGGCACCACCGTCGACGGCCCAGGCCACCCGGCCCGACCACGCGCCGGACGGCTCGCGCCGCCACTCGGTAAGCAGGCCGGGCCAGCGGCCGGGCGACTGGGGAGGGTCGACCACCCAGCAGTGCTGCGCCCGCGGCCGCACCTGCGCCGGCTGCGCGGCGGGGAGCTCGTAGCCGTCCTCGTAGCCGGTGCCGGTGCCGATCCCGGCCCGCGCGGAGCGCTCGGCGAGGGTCCTGCCCCGCCCCGCTGTCATCCCGCCGGCCACCCCACCCATGGTGCCACGCGGTTCGAACACGTGTACGACGAGCGTCCGGTCTCACCCGACCAGCAGCAGCACCGCGAGTCCGAGCATCACCGCCGCGATCAGGCCGTCGAGCACCCGCCACGCGGACGGACGGCGGAACACCGGCGTCAGCAGCCGGGCGCCCGCACCGAGGGCGGAGAACCACAGCAGGCTGGCCGCCCCGGCCCCCGCGCCGAACCACCACCGGCCCTCGGCCCCGTGCGTGCTCGCGACCGAGCCGACGAGCAGCACGGTGTCGAGGTACACGTGCGGGTTGAGCCAGGTGAAGGCCAGGCAGGTGGCCAGGGCCGCCTGCCACGACAGCCGGCGACCGGCCGGGTCGGCCTCGAGGCTCCCGCCGCGCAGGGCGCGCCGGGCGGCGAGCAGGCCGTAGACCGCGAGGAACGCCGCCCCGCCCCACCGCACCAGCTCGACCGCCACGGGCGCGCGCTCGACCAGCACCCCGATGCCGGCGACGCCGAGCAGGATCAGCACCAGGTCGGAGACGGCGCAGACCGCGACGACGAGGACGACGTGGTCGCGTCGCAGCCCCTGGCGCAGCACGAAGGCGTTCTGCGCGCCGATGGCGACGATGAGCGACAGGCCGGTGCCGAGACCGGCGAGCAGGGGGAGCAGCACCCCTCGACCGTGGCACGCCGGAAGTGGTTCACTCCAGCTCATGTTCCTTCAGGTGCTGAAGCGGCGCTGAACAGTGCCGGACGTCCTCCCCGACCACGCCCGCACCCTCGCCGCCATCGCCGCGCTGGGCAGCTTCGACGCGGCGGCGCGCCACCTCGCCCTCACCCCGTCGGCGGTCAGCCAGCGGATCGCCGCCCTGGAGCGGGCGGTCGGTCGCCCGGTGCTGCACCGCGCGCGGCCGGTCCGGCTCACCGAAGCGGGCGAGGCCGTCGCGCGGTTCGCGCGCCAGGTCGACCTGCTCGCCCACGACCTCGCGGACGAGCTCGGGCGCGAGCAGGAGCGTCCCCACCTCACGCTGGTCGTCAACGGCGACTCCCTGCACACCTGGGCGCTGCCGGCCCTGGCGTCGGTCGCCGACCGGGTGCAGCTCGAGGTGCTGCGCGAGGACCAGGAGCACTCCCTCGACCTCGTCCGCAGCGGCGCCG
Organism: Angustibacter speluncae; assembly: GCF_054777815.1. Lineage (NCBI taxonomy): Bacteria > Bacillati > Actinomycetota > Actinomycetes > Kineosporiales > Kineosporiaceae > Angustibacter > Angustibacter speluncae. The sequence continues at coordinate 59,833 of NZ_BAAHAF010000072.1, forward strand.
CGGCCGCCGCCGTCACCTCGGTGGCCGAGCCGCTGCCCGGCTGCCGGTCGACCCGGCTCGGCACCGTGCGCTACCGCCCCTGCGCCGCACCGGGTTTCGTCGACCGGTGGTTCCCGGACGGGGTCGACCGCGACGCCCTCGGCCGGGCTCCGCTGCTCGTCTTCGACCGCAAGGACGACCTGCAGGACCGCTGGCTGCGGCGGCGGCTGCGGCGCGCTCCCGACGTCGCGCGCCACCACGTGCCCGCCGCCGAGGAGTTCGCCGAGGCGATCCGGCTCGGCATGGGCTGGGGGATGGTCGCCGACCTCGAGCGGCACCAGCGCCCGGACGGGCTGGTCGTCCTCGACGACTCGCCCGTCGACGTCGTGCTGCACTGGCAGCAGTGGCGCACGGCCCCGTCCGCCCTCACCGCGGTGGCCGAGGCGGTGCGGGCGGCCGCCCGCGAGGCGCTGATCTGACCCGGACGGGTCCTACCGACCACGCTCGGTCACCACTACGTTCGGCGCGTGGACTCAGCGCTGACCACGATCGGGCTGCCGGTCGCCCTCGCGATCATCATGTTCGGCCTCGGGCTCGACCTGACGCCGGCCGACTTCCGCCGGATCGGCCGCGCCCCCCGGGCGGTCGTGACGGCGCTGGCCTGCCAGCTGCTCCTGCTGCCCGCCGTCTGCTTCGGGCTGGTGGTGCTCTTCGACCTCCCGCCGCTGCTCGGCATCGGGATGATGCTGCTCGCCGCCTCGCCGGGCGGCACCAGCGCGAACCTGTTCAGCCACCTGTTCCGCGGCGACGTCGCGCTGAACATCACGCTCACGGCGATCAACTCGGTGGTCGCGCTGTTCACGCTCCCGCTGGTGACCGGATTCGCGATCGCCTGGTACGGCCGGCAGGACGACGTGCGGCTGCCGTTCGTCGAGGTGGTCGAGGTGTTCGCGATCGTGCTGGTGCCGGTGGTGCTCGGCATGGCGGTCCGGGCGGCACGCCCGGCGCTCGCCGCGCGGGCCGACCGGCCGGTGCGGATCGGCTCGGCCGTCATCCTCGCCATGCTGGTGGCCGGGATCCTGGTCGACCAGCGCGAGGACGTCGCCGAGTACCTGGCGCAGATCGGCGCCGTCACCGCGCTGTTCTGCGCGATCAGCCTGGTCGTGGGCTACGCGGTGCCCCGCGCGGTCGGGGTGCGCCGGGCGCAGGCGGTGGCGTCGTCGATGGAGATCGGCGTGCACAACGCGACGCTCGCGATCTTCGTCGCCGTCGAGGTGCTCGACGTCGTCGAGGCCTCGATCCCGGCCGCCGTCTACAGCCTCTTCATGTTCGTCCTCGCCGCGCTCTGGGGCACCCTGCTGACCCGCGGGCGCCGCGCGGACGACGACGGCGACGACCGGGACCACCGGGTCCCGGCCGCCGCCGTGGGGTGACCGGCCGCCCGAGCGGCCGGTCAGGCGTCCCGGTCCGTCAGGACCGCGCGCCGGTCTTGCGGAGCGGGTCGTCGTCGGGGTCGACCGCCGTGGCGGACGTGCCGCCGTCGAGGTGCTTGTCGGTGGCCGCGGCCGGGCCGGTGCCGTCGGCGTCGTCGAGCGCACCCGCCTCCTCCGCCTCGTGCGAGGGCGCCGGCCGGACGATGCTCAGCACCACCGAACCCGCGAGCAGCAGCGACACGACACCGAGGCTGACCAGCGACGGGATCTCCGGGATGTCGGTGCTGATCGTCTTGTGGGCCGCCTGCAGCACCAGCTTTACGCCGATGAAGGCGAGGATGATCGCCAGGCCCTTGGACAGGTAGTGGAACTTGTCGAGCAGCCCGGCGAGCAGGAAGTACAGGGCGCGCAGACCGAGGATCGCGAACGCGTTCGAGGAGTACACGATGAACAGGTCGTCGCTCACCGCGAGCACGGCGGGGACGCTGTCGACCGCGAAGACCAGGTCGGCCATCTCGATCGCGACCACGACCGCGAGCAGCGGCGTGGCGACCCGGCGGCCGTTCTCCCGGACGAAGAACTTCGTGCCGGCGTACTCGTCGCGCACCGGCATGATCTTGCGCAGCATCCGGACGCCGAAGCTGGTGCTCGGGTCGAACTCGTCGTCGTCGTCCTTGAGCAGCTTGTAGGCGCTGTACAGCAGGATCGCGGCGAACAGGAACAGGATCGCGGTGAACTGGCTGACGATCGCGACGCCGGCCGACAGGAAGATCGCGCGGAAGACCAGGGCGCCGATGACGCCGTAGAACAGCACCCGGTGCTGGTACTGGGCCGGCACCTTGAAGTAGGCGAAGATCAGCGCGAAGACGAAGAGGTTGTCGACCGACAGGCTCTTCTCGAGCAGCCAGGCGGTCGAGTACTCGACCGCGGCGTTGGTGCCGAGCGCCCACCAGACGAGCCCGCCGAAGGCGATGGCCAGGCCGACCCACAGGGCGCTCCACCACGCGGCCTCGCGGAACTTGATGACGTGCTCGTTGCGGTGCGCGAGCAGGTCGACCGCGAGCATCACGACGATGCCGATGCCGAGGGTCAACCACAACCAGAGGGGGACGTCCACGGGTGCCTCCTGCGAGCAGACGGGGGTGCTTGAGCTCTCACCATCGTCGCCCGCCGCGGGCGTCGCCGCCGGGTCGGCGGCCGGACGAGACCAGCTGCTCCTCGTTGCCGATCGTCGGCAACGAAGACGTCACTCGGCGAGGGAGACGCCCGGCCAGCCGAGCAGCCGGGCGACGGCGGCGGCCGTCTGCAGGGTGAAGCGGTCGGCCGGGTCGGTCGGGTCGTGCCCGGTGAGGTCGGCCACCCGGGCCAGCCGGTAGGTCACCGCCCGCACCGACAGGTGCAGGCGCGCCGCCGTCTCGGTGGCCACGCAGCCCGTGGCGAACCACGCGTCCAGGGTGGCGACGAGCGGCGCCGCCCCGCCCCGCGCGCGCTCCAGCGGCAGCAGCACCGAGCGCACCAGGTCGTGGGCCGCCGGCCGGTCGCGCAGGAGCAGGCGGTGCACGGTGAGGTCGCCGGCGTCGACCACCTGCTCGACCAGGTCGAGCCGAGCGGCCAGGTCGAGCGCCTCGGTCGCCTCGTCGTGCCCGGCCCGCACCGTCGCTGCACCCGGACGGGGCCGGCTCACCGCCACCCGCCAGCCCGGTTCGTCGAGCCGGCGCACCTCCGCGGCCACGACCTCGCTGGCCTGCCGCACGGACGCGGCGTCCGGCGCCGCGAACACGCAGGTGAGCACGCCCTCACGGATCAGCACGAGCGGCTGCGCGTCGCCGTGGCGTCCCTGCATCGCCCGCTCGACCCGCCCGGGCAGCGCCGCGGTGCCCGGGTCGCCGAACCCGGCCGGCGAGGTCGCGAGCGCCACGGCGAGCGGACCGGACGCGGGGAGCCCGAGGTCGGTGGTGGCACCGGCCTCGACGGCCGCGCGGCCGCCCGTGAGCAGGGCGTCGAGCAGCGCGTGCCGTGCCGACTCGAGCTGGCGGGCGAGGTCGATGCGGGCCAGCTGGTAGCCCTCGGCGAGCGCCGCGACGACGTCGTGGGCGGCGCGGAGCACGAACAGCGCGGCCTCGCGCACCCGGTCGGCGCCGCCCGCGCCGACCTGCGGCACGTCGCGCCACAGCCGCCACGCGGCGGACAGGTACAGGTCGACCAGCGCCCGCAGCGCCACCCCCTGCTCGGCGGCGACGCGACCGGCCTCGGCGCAGGCCTGCAGCTCGTGCCGGCGCAGCTGCCGCCCGGTGGCCGCGGCCTCGACGACCGTGTCGAGGTAGCCGCCGAGCAGCGCGGGGTCGGTGCCCCCGGCGTCGGACGCCGCGCCGGCCGCGACGGCTTCGAGCTGCTCGTCCAGCGTGCGCGTCATCGACCCCTCCAGCCGGTTGCCGGGACCCGGCAACCGCCATCGTAGGGCGCACCATCCGTTCGGGCTCCTCGGCGCGGGCCCGCCACCCGTCAGGCCGGACGGGTCGCCATCACCCCGTCGGCGGGGTACGCACCGGCGGCCACCGCGCGACCGGACAGCGAGCGACCGAGGGCCGTGAGGCGCGCCAGCCCGTCGGCGTCGAGCACCCCGAGCGGGCGGGCGCTCGCGGCGTCGGTGGCGACCTCGAGCTCCTCGCGCAGGGCGCGACCGGCGTCGGTGAGCCGCCCGTCCGGGTCGAGCAGGCCCCGCGCGCGGAGCCCGTCGGCGGCCTCCTGCCACTGCTCCGGCGTCCACCCCCGGCTGGCGGCGGCGAAGGCGGGCGCGAACCCGCGTCCGCCCGCGGTGTGGCTGACGAGCGCGTCCAGGCCGGTGACCCCGCGCTGCACCAGCGCGGCGACGTGGCCGTCGCCGCGGTGCTCGCGCAGGACCGTGACCGCCTGCCAGAACCGGGCGAGCGGGTGGTCGGGCACCTCGACCTCGGCGTGCGCGGCGGCGAGCGGACGACCCTCGGGCTCGCACGCGGCGGCCGCCCGGCCCGCGAGGTCGGCCAGGACGTCGACCTCGGCCGGGCCGGCGCCGTCGAGCAGCCGTCCGAGTGCCGCCACGACCGCGCGCCAGCGGGCGTCGAGCACCTCGGCGGGGCTCGCGAGCGTCCAGGCGCGCGGCAGCGCCCGCGCGACCGCGGCGGGAGCGAAGTTGTAGAAGGTGGCGACCACGACCCCCGCGCCCACCGCCCCGAGCGGGGCCGAGCGCTGGGCGAGGTAGGGCATCCGCCCGGGCCGCAGCCCGGTCGCGAGCAGCTCGCGCTCGGACTCGGCCGAGAAGTACACGAACGAGTGCAGCGGCTCGAGCACCCGGTACGCGCGGCGGACGTCGGCCGGGTCGTGCCGGGTCGCGATCGGCGTCGTCACGACGCACCTCCTCCTGCTGGGCGGGGGCCCAGCATCACACCGCGGACGCCGACCCGCCCGGCGCCGCCCCGCCTAGGATCGCGTCGTGCGCGCCCCCGATCCCCTGTCCCGCCTCGCCACCGAGGGCGCCGACCGGGCCCGGACGGCCGCACGCCGCACGTCCGAGACGGTGCGGCAGATGGGGGTGGGGGCACGGCGCCTGACCGGGGCCGCCCGCGAGCAGGCACGCGGGCCGGCCGGCGAGCTGCGCACCGCGGTCGGCGGGGTGCTCAGGGACCTGCCCGGCGCCGTGGTCGACACCCTGCTGCAGGGTGGCGACGACCACAGCCCCCGGAACCCGCCCGAGCCCGCCGCACGCCGTCCCGCGCGCGAGGTGCCACGCAGCCGCTGACCCGCGGTCGGCACGAGCTCAGGGCAGCAGCCCGTGCGCGCGGAACAGGCGGTCGTAGATCTCGATGATCACCGGCTCCTTGCGGGCGTTGTAGTCCATCACGTGCTCGCCGGCCGCGGTCGAGGCCGCGGCGGCGCCCGTCTTGGCGTCGCGGTAGAGCGCGAGGTCGTCGGGGTGCTCGCGCAGCCAGTCGCGGAACAGCCGGTGCCGCACCACCTCCGGGCAGTCGGGCCCGAAGACGTGCAGGTTCGTGCGGGGCTCGGCGAGGGTGAAGCAGCGGTGCTGGTGCCAGCTGGGCTCGCGGACGACGAGCCGGAACCCGGCCGCCTCGAGGTCGGGGCGGTAGGCGTCCTCGTCGGCCGGGTCGGCGACGGTGAGGTCGACGTCGACCACCGGCTTGGCGGGCAGCCCGGGCACCGAGGTCGACCCGACGTGCTCGACCGCGAGCACCCGCTCCCCCAGCGCGGCGCGCACCCGGTCGGCCACCCGCGCGTACAGCGCCGGCCACGCGGGGTCGTAGGGGACCACCTCCACTGGGCCGGGCGTCGGACCGGTGATCCACTCGACGTCGTCGGCCGGCTCGTGGTGGCGGGTGATCTCGGCGGGCGTCGGCACGGCCGCGAGCCTACGGCGGACGCCACCGCGAGCCGTCCCGATCCGCTTGCAATTGTTACCGGGCGGTAGCACCATGGCAGTTACTGACCGGTAACTGGGAGGACGGGGCGATGAGCCACTACACCGCGAACCTGCGCGACATCGAGTTCAACCTGTTCGAGGTGCTGGGGCGCCAGGAGCTGCTCGGCAGCGGTCCGTACGACGAGGTCGACCACGGCACCGCGCGCGAGATGCTCGCCGAGGTCGCCCGCCTCGCCGAGCACGAGCTGGCCGCCTCGCTGGTCGACTCCGACCGCAACCCCCCGGTCTTCGACCCCGCCACGCACGAGGTCTCGATGCCGGAGTCCTTCGTGAAGAGCTACCAGGCGTACATCGACGCCGAGTGGTGGCGCACCGACATCCCCGCCGAGCTCGGCGGCACCGTGATCCCGCCGTCGCTGCGCTGGGCCATCGCCGAGATGGTGCTCGGCGCCAACCCGGCCGTGCACATGTTCTCCGCCGGCTTCGCGTTCGCGAAGGTGCTGCACACCCTGGGCACCGACGACCAGAAGCGGCTCGCCCAGCTGTCGGTCGACGGCCGCTGGGGCGCCACCATGGTGCTGACCGAGCCGGACGCCGGCTCCGACGTCGGCGCCGGCCGCACCAAGGCCGTCCAGCAGCCCGACGGCACCTGGCACATCACCGGCGTGAAGCGGTTCATCACCTCCGCCGAGGCGCCGTTCTACGACAACGTCGTGCACTTCGTGCTCGCCCGCCCCGAGGGCGCCGGCCCCGGCACCAAGGGCCTGTCGCTGTTCATCGTCCCCAAGTTCCACGTCGACCTCGAGACCGGCGCGCTCGGCGAGCGCAACGGCGCCTTCGTCACCAACGTCGAGCACAAGATGGGCCTCAAGGTCTCGACCACGTGCGAGGTGCGCTTCGGCGAGGTCGACGGCGTCCCCGCGGTCGGCACCCTGCTCGGTGAGGTGCACGACGGCATCGCGCAGATGTTCAAGATCATCGAGTTCGCGCGGATGATGGTCGGCACGAAGGCGATCGCGACGCTGTCGTCCGGCTACCTGAACGCCCTCGGCTACGCCAAGGAGCGGGTGCAGGGCGCCGACCTCACGCAGATGACCGACAAGGCCGCGCCGCGCGTCACGATCACCCACCACCCCGACGTGCGCCGCTCGCTCATGCTGCAGAAGGCCTACGCCGAGGGTCTGCGGTCGCTGGTGCTCTACACCGCCAGCCAGCAGGACACCGTCGACGTCGCGGCCCGGGCGCACGGGTCGGAGGACTTCGAGGCCGGCTCGCCCGAGGACATGGCGGTGCGGGTCAACGACCTGCTGCTGCCGCTGGTGAAGGGCGTCGGCTCGGAGAAGGCGTGGGTGCTGCTCGGCACCGAGAGCCTGCAGACCTTCGGCGGTTCCGGCTTCCTGCAGGACTACCCGGTCGAGCAGTACGTCCGCGACGCCAAGATCGACACCCTCTACGAGGGCACCACGGCCATCCAGGGCCAGGACTTCTTCTTCCGCAAGATCGTCCGCGACAAGGGCCAGGCGCTCGGTCACCTCTCGACCCAGATCCAGGAGTTCGTCAAGGGCGACAACGGGTCCGGCGAGCTCGCGACCGAGCGCGAGCTGCTCGGCAAGGCGCTCGAGGACGTCCAGGGCATCGTCGGCTACATGGTCGGCCAGCTGATGGCGTCCGACCCGCGCGGCGGCGAGCAGAACGACGTGCGCAACCTCTACAAGGTCGGCCAGAACACCACCCGGCTGCTGCTGGCCACCGGCGACCTCGTCGTCGGCTGGCTGCTGCTGCGCCAGGCCGAGGTGGCCACCGCCCGGCTCGCGGACGAGGACCTGGCGGTCAGGGACCGCGCCTTCTACGAGGGCAAGGTCGCCGCGGCCCGGTTCTTCGTCCGCAACCAGCTGCCGCCGATCACGGCCGAGCGGGCGATCGCCGAGGCCACCGACAACGCGCTGATGGACCTCGACGAGGCGGCCTTCTGAGCCTCGCACCACCCTGACCCTCGCATCACCCTGGCGACGCGCGAAGGGCCGGCACCCCCCGGGTGCCGGCCCTTCGCTGTGTCGTCAGGCGGTGCGGTCGGTCAGATGCCGTCGCGGTGCTCCTCGCGCACGACCGTCTCGCCCGGACGCGCGGCAGCGGGCGGCGCGGCGGCCGGGGGTGCGGTGTGCTGGACGACCGTCTCGCTGGTGCGCCGGCGCTGGCTGGTGACCAGGCCGAGGATGATGGCCAGGATCCCGGCCGCGATGCAGATGTAGCCGATCACGGTCAGGTCGATGACGTCCCAGCTGTCCTTGACCGCGAAGGCCAGGATCCCGCCGAGGACGAGGAGGAAGATGCCTCCACCGAAGCCCATGGGTCGTCCCTTCGTCTGGTCCCCTCGGGGTCGGGGACTCGGCACCGAGTGTGGGCCCGGGTGCCCCTCGACGCACGGCGAAACGCGGACGGGTGAACGACCGGGTGCTCAGCGCGAGGCGCCCTCGAGCGTCCCGGTGACGGGCCCCGCGGGGTCGGAGACGACGCAGAGGATCTCCCGGTCGCCCGCGCGCCAGGAGTCCTCGGTGGGGTGCAGGTAGGTCACCCGCAGCGCCGAGCCGGCGAGCGGGCGCCCGACGAACTCCTCGAAGGGCGCACCGCAGCCCTGCGCCGCGACCGCCACCGCGTCGAGGCCCGGGAAGGTCGCGCGGTCCTCCATCCGCACCACGGCGTAGGCCTCGCCGAGGTGCGGCGTGGCGCAGTCGACGACGGGCACCTCGGTCAGCTCGCCCTCGCCCGTCGCCTCGTCGATGCAGTCGCCGACGACGACCTCGAACGGGTCGACCTGGCCGGGGGTGCGGGTGGCGGACGCGGACGCGGTGGGGACCGAGGTCGACGACGTCGCGGGCGGCGTGCGCGAGGGGGTCGAGGAGCAGGCGGCGACCACGAGCAGGGCCACCAGGGTCAGGACGGTGGCGACGCCGCCGAGGGCGGTGAGGCCGCGCTCGGTGGGCAGCCGCGTACGGCGCCTGGACACCACCCCGCTCACCCCCAAGCACGCGGACGGCAGGCACCGTCCTCGCTGCGAACCCTAGACGGAGCAACCGACGCGCCCGGGCCCTTTGGTCCGATCGGACCCGGAGGGCGTACGGGGCACCTGAGCGGGCGTCGCCCGGACGGGCGAGGCACCGTCCGCCCAGCGGGACAGGGGGTCTCAGCCGGCCCGCAGCGGGAGGTCGAGGCGGGCGGCACCGCTCTCGGTCAGCCGCACCGGGATGCCCCAGTCCTGCTGGTACAGGTGGCAGGCGGCGTGCTCGGGCACCTCCCCGGTCTCCGGGTCGCCGTCGCAGGCCGCGGCCTGCACCGCGACGTGCACGACGCCCTCGGGGACGTCCGGGTCGAGCACCAGGGTGCGGGTCAGCCCCGTCGAGCGGCCGGCGCCCGCGCGCAGCAGCTGCTCGGGCGTCGCCGAGACGGTGAGCGAGGTCGGGTCGCCCCAGCGGTCGTCGAGCTTCTGGCCCGTGGGCGGGACGAAGTCGACGACCAGCTCGACCTCGCCGGGGCGCACCTCGGTGACCGGTCGGGCGGTGCGCATCGACGCGCCCCGCACCTCGCGCGCGGCCGGCGGCAGCGGCACCCGCACGAGCCGGTGCGCGGCGGACTCGACGACCACGAGCACGGGCTCGCGGCCCGTCGCGTCGACCACGACGTCGGACGGCTCGGCGAGGCCGTCGGCGAGCGTGCCGACCTGGCCGGTCGCCGGGTCGTAGCGGCGCACGGCGCCGTTGTAGGTGTCGGCGAGCGCGACGCTGCCGTCGGGCAGCACGGCGACGCCGAGCGGGTGCTGCAGGCGCGCGTCGCCGGCCGGGCCGTCGACGTGCCCGAACTCGAACAGGCCGGCGCCGACGAACGACTCCAGCGCCGGTCCCTCGGGTCCGTGGACGAGCCGCCGCAGCGCCGAGGTCTCGGGGTCCGCGATCCAGACGGTGCCGCCGTCGGCGGCCAGCCCGGACGGCTGGGCCAACCAGGCCTCGGTCGCCGGGCCGTCGCGCAGCCCCTCGTTCGTCGTCCCGGCGAGCGGGCCGGCGGTCACGGGGTCGGCGAGCAGGTCGACCGTCCAGAGCTGGTGATTGCCGGCCATCGCGACCAGGAGCGTGCCGTCACCGTCCCCCGGGCGCCACCAGGTGAGGTCCCACGGGGTCGACAGGTCGCGGGCAGCGGGGCCCTGGCCGGCGTCGGGCCGTGACCGCAGCTGCTCACCCGTCCCGGCGAGCGTGGTGACCGACCCGTCCGCGAGCCGGACGCCGCGGACGGCGTGGTTCACGCTGTCGGCGACCACGAGGTCGACGCCGACCCGCTCGGCGACGTCGGCGGGCAGCACGTGCACGCCCTGCGGCTCGCTGAAGGCGGCGGTCTCCGCCGGCCCGTCGACCAGGCCGCGCTCGCCGGACCCGATCCGGCCGCGCTCGGTCTCGAGGTCGTCGTCGAGCAGCACGAGCTGGTGGTGGGCGGTGTCGGAGACCACCCACCCGCCGCCGGGCAGGGCGGCGACCTTGCCGGGGAAGCGCAGCGCGCTGGTGGGCGGCGCGGGCGGCACGTACGGGCCCTCGCCGCGGTGCAGCGTGCCGGCGGCGTCGTGCTCGGCCACCAGCTCGGCGAGCAGCACCTCGAGCCCGTGCGCGTGGCCCTCGCCGGCCATCTGCGCCACGACGTACCCGTTCGGGTCGACGAGCACGAGGGTCGGCCAGGCGCGGGCGGCGTAGGCCTGCCAGGTGGTGAGGTCGGGGTCGTCGAGCACCGGGTGGTGCACGCCGTACCGCTCGACCGCCGCCTCGACCGCGGCCGGGTCGCGCTCGTGCTCGAACTTCGGCGAGTGGACGCCGACCACGACGAGCTCGTCGGCGAACCGCTCCTCGACCGGCCGCAGCTCGTCGAGCACGTGCAGGCAGTTCACGCAGCAGAACGTCCAGAAGTCGAGCAGCACGAACCGTCCGCGTAGGTCCGCCAGCGACAGGTCGCGGCCACCGGTGTTCAGCCACCGCCGGCCGGTGAGCGGGCTGGCCCGCACCTTCGGCAGCCGGATGTCGTCGCCGGGTCGGATCGCCGTCACCCCACGATGATCGGCCACCGCCCGGCGCAGGCGTCAGCCGGGCTGCACCCCGACGGGCGAGCGGCCGGACTGCGCGGCCCAGCCCTCGGGCGGGTCCTCCCCGACCCGGCCGTCGACGGCCTCGCGCAGCAGGTCGGCGTGGCCGGTGTGGCGGCCGTACTCCTCGACCAGGTCGTGCAGCAGCCGGCGCAGGTTCACCACGAACCCGTCGTCGGCCCCCCACGCGACCCGCTGGCCCAGGTCGTCGGCGGCCAGGGCCGCGTCGAGGCGCTCGTCGGCGCGGCGCACGGCGTCGTCCCACAGACCGTAGAGCTGCTCGGCCGACAGGCCGTCGACCGAGAAGACGTACTCCTTCGGGGTGCCCTCCCAGGTCGCCATGCCCGCCCACGGCGGGCCGTAGGGGGCGCCCGACAGCGCACTGCCGAACTTCTCGTCCTCGACGCAGGCCAGGTGCTTGAGCAGGTTCGCCATTGTGAGCGACGAGGCGCCGACGGTGCGGGTCAGGCCGTCGAGGTCGAGGCCGTCGACCTTCCACCGGAAGGTGGTGCGCAGCCGCACCAGCGAGCCGCGCAGCGCCTCGACCTCGGTGCCGGCGAACGGGGGTTCCCAAGGGATGGTGTCGTCCATGGGCGGCACGCTAGAGGCGGTTGCGGACGGTCTGCGTCCGGTTCGCGGGGTGCACCCGTGACCGCCGGAGCCCGGACGCCACGAGTGGTGGCTTCGCGCCGCTCGAAGCAACCACTCGCGGCACCGAGGTCGTGAGATGCGCACTTGTCGCCCGTTCGCAGGGTGCGGAAGGGGCGACAACTGCGCACGAGCGGCCTGACCGGCGCCGGTTCGCCGAGGTCTACGCTCGGGCCGTGCTGACCGTCGCCCTGGTGCTCGCCGCGCTCGCCGCGCTGCTGCACGTGTACATCTTCGTGCTCGAGTCGGTCCGATTCTCGCAGCCGTCGACGCAGAAGGTGTTCGGCGTGCGGCCCGACGACCTCGACGCCGTGCGGCCGTGGGCCTTCAACCAGGGCTGGTACAACCTCTTCCTCGCCGTGCAGACGCTCGTCGGCATCGCCCTGGCGGCGTCCGGGACGGTCGGGGTCGGCATCGCGCTGGTCGTCGCCGGCGTCGGGTCGATGCTCGCCGCGGCCCTGGTGCTCGTGGGCTCGGACCGCCGGCGCGCCCGCACCGCCGCCACCCAGGGCACGATCCCCGCGCTCGCGCTGCTCGCGCTGCTCGTCCACGCGCTCGTCTGACCCGTGCCGATCCCCACCGCGTCCCCGCCGCCGGACCGCCGGCTGCTGCGCGACGACGTCTACGGCCGGCTGCGGGACGCGATCATCGACGGCACCTTCGAGCCGGGCGAGCAGCTGCGCGACGTCGACCTGGCCACCTGGCTCGGCGTCAGCCGCACGCCGGTGCGCGAGGCGCTGCTGCGGCTGGGTCAGACCGGGCTGGTCGTCGCGCTGCCCGGCCGGTCGACCACCGTGAGCACGGTCGACGGCCGGGCGGTGCGCGAGGCCCGCGACGTCGTGGCGGCGATGCACGAGCTCGCCGTCCGCGAGGCCGTGCCGAGCCTGACCGCCGACGACCTCGAGCGGATGCGGCGCGCCAACGCGGCGTTCGCGCGAGCCGTCGACGAGGGGGACGTCGACGCCGCGCTCGCGGCCGACGACGAGCTGCACGGCGTCCCGGTGGCGGTGTGCGGCAACCGGTCGCTGGCCGCCGTGCTCGAGCAGCTCACCCCCGTGCTGCGTCGCGCGGAGCGGCTGCGGTTCGGTTCGGACGACGGGCGCGAGTCGGTCGCGCAGCACGACGAGCTCATCCGGCTCTGCGCGGCCGGCGAGGTGGAGCGTGCGTCGGCCGTCGCGTTCGGGACGTTCCACGGCCTGGCGGCGATCGGGACGGACTGACCCCACCGACCCGACGCCTGCGATATATTGCATTCCGGTAGCTGGTGGATGCTCCCCCGGCGACAGCCCAGGAGGCACGCGTGATCCTCGACCGGTTCGAGCGGTACCCGCTCACCTTCGGCCCGTCCCCGGTGCACCACCTGCGCCGGCTGACCGAGCACCTGGCCGCCCACGGCGGCGGTGCGCAGGTGTGGGCCAAGCGCGAGGACGTGAGCAGCGGGCTCGCCTACGGCGGCAACAAGATCCGCAAGCTCGAGTACATCGTCCCGGACGTGCTGGCGAGCGGCGCCGACACGCTGGTGTCGATCGGCGGGTACCAGTCGAACCACACCCGGCAGGTCGCCGCCGTCGCGGCGCACCTGGGGCTGCGGTGCCGGCTCGTGCAGGAGCGCTGGGTGCCGTGGGAGGACCCGACCAACACCCAGGTCGGCAACATCCTGCTGAGCCGGCTGATGGGCGCCGACTCGCGGCTCGACGACAGCGGGTTCGACATCGGCATCCGCGACTCGTGGAAGGACGCGCTGCGCGAGGTCGAGGAGGCCGGCGGCACGCCGTACGCCATCCCGGCCGGCGCGAGCGAGCACCGTCTCGGCGGACTGGGTTTCGCGAACTGGGCGTTCGAGGTGGCCGAGCAGGAGAAGTCGCTCGGCGTCACGTTCGACACGATCGTGGTCTGCACGGTCACGGGCTCGACCCACGCGGGCATGATCGCCGGCTTCGCGGCGCTGGAGGACCTCACCGGCGTCCGCCGCCGCGTGCTCGGCATCGACGCCAGCGCGACGCTCGAGAAGACGCGCGACCAGGTCGGGCGCATCGCCCGGCACACCGCCGAGCTGATCGAGCTCGGCCGCGACCTGCGCGACGACGAGATCACGGTGCTCGAGGGCTGGGCGGGCGAGCTCTACGGCCTGCCCGTCGACTCCACGATCGCGGCGATGGAGCTCGGCGCCCGGCTCGAGGCGATGATCACCGACCCGGTGTACGAGGGGAAGTCGCTCGCCGGGCTGATCGACCTGGTGACCTCGCGCGAGATCCCGGAGGACTCGCACGTGCTGTACGCCCACCTCGGTGGCCAGCCCGCGCTGAACGCCTACCACTCGCTCTGGCCGGCGTCGTAGGTCGCCTCAGCCGAGCAGCGGGACCTCGAGGTCGTAGGCGAGCACGACCGCGCGGGCGAGCTCGGCCTCCTGCGCGTCGAGCAGGTACCCGAGGGTGCGACCCAGGCTCCCGACCGGCACGGTCAGGACGTTGTCGAGCGACACGGCGCTGTCGTGGTCGAGTCCGTTCGCCGGACCGACCCGCACCTCGCTCGACAGCCCCCGGACGGTCGAGGTGATGGGCGCGACCGTCACCTTCGTCATGGCGCCGCGCGCGGCGTCGCGGGTGAGGACCAGGACGGGGCGCGTCTTGTCGAGCCGCGCCAGCCGGATCTCGCGCACCCGCGGTCAGTCCACGACCGGTGGGTGCGCCGCGGTCCAGGCCACGACGTCGTCGAGGTCGTCCGCTGCGCCGTGCTCACCGAGCAGCCTCGCGTCCTGCTCGGCGACGACCCGGCGCATCTCGCGCTCCAGCGCCGAGGCGACGACGGCCGCCCTGCTCGGCGCCTGACCAGAGGCCACCGCACGGTCGAGGAACGCGACCATCTCGTCCGGCAACCGGACGGCGATCTGAGTGCTCATCGCCCCAGCCTACCTTCGTGCATCCCGAAGTGGGATGCGACGAACGAGTGCGCAGGACCGGGGCGTCCGGCTGCCGCGCTCGCCCCGCTCCTGCGCATCCGGTGCACGCGGACGACGTCCGCGCTGGTCACGGCCGGTCGAAGCCCTCGTCGACGTGCGGCGCGCCGATCACGTCGAGCGCCTCGTCGAGCACGGCCATCACGGTGAGGGTGTCCTCGAGCGGCATCACCGGCGACTCGGTGAGGCCGTCGCGCAGGCAGGCGGCGACGTGCTCCATCTGGTGGGCGTACCCGCGTCCGGTGAGCGGGTTGTCGAGCACCTGCGCCTCCTCGCCCGACCGCTCGACCACGATGCGGTGCGGGTGGTGGAAGCGCGGCTCGACCGTGACGCGTCCCTGCGTGCCGACGATCGTCGCGCGACCCGGGGTGTCGCCGAGCAGCGAGCACGACAGCAGCGCGAACGCGCCGGACGGGTGGTCGAGCAGGAGCGCCGCCTCGCTGTCGGTGCCGAGCTCGTTGATCGTCGCCGTGGCCTGCAGCCGGGACGGCGCCCCGAGCAGCATCTGCGCGAACGAGACGGGGTAGACGCCGAGGTCGAGCAGCGACCCACCGCCCTGCGCCGGGTCGTACAGCCGGTGGTCGGGGTCGAACGGCAGGACGAAGCCCAGGTCGGCGGTCACCGAACGGATCTCGCCGATCACGCCGTCGGCGAGCAGCTCCCGGAGGCGGACGATGCCTGGCTGGAACCGGGTCCACATCGCCTCCATGACGAACAACCCGGCCTCGCGCGCCTGCCGCACCAGGTCGTCGGCGGCAGCCAGCGAGCACGTGAACGCCTTCTCGACCAGCGCGGGCTTGCCTGCCGCCAGCGCGGCCGACGTCACCTTGTGGTGCTGCGCGTGCGGCGTCGCCACGTAGACGACGTCGACGTCCGGGTCGGCGAGCAGCTCCTCGTACGAGCCGTAGGCCGTCGCGAAGCCGTGCTCGGACGCGAACGCCTGCGCCCGGCCGAGGTCGCGGGAGGCGACGGCGGTGAGCTCGGCCCCCTCGACCAGGGCGAGGTCGCAGCTGACGGTGGCGGCGATGCCGCCCGTGGCCAGCACGCCCCAGCGGGTGGTCGGGACGCTCATCGCAGCTCCTCCGGACGCGCCCAGTCCCGACCCAGCACGTGCTGGTCGAGGAACGCGAACACCGTCGCGTACCAGGCCTGGGAGTTGTTCGGCGTGAGGATCCAGTGGTTCTCGTCCGGGAAGTAGAGGAACCGGTGGGGCGTGACGCCGTGCTCGTCGGCCGAGCGCGCGACCAGCTCGTACCAGAGCCGCAGGCCCTCGTTGATCGGCACCCGGTAGTCCTTGTCGCCGTGGATGACGAGCATCGGCGTCACGATGCTGTCGACGTGGTGGTGCGGCGAGTTCGCCTGCGCCATCTCGTCGGTCAGCTCGTGCAGCCAGTAGTACGCGGCGTCGGTGGTGAGGCCGAAGTTGTCGAGCGCCCAGAGGCTGGCGTGGGTGACGACGGCCTTGAACCGGTCGGTGTGCCCGGCGACCCAGTTCGCCATGTAGCCGCCGAACGACCCGCCCATCGCGGCGGTGCGGTCGGCGTCGACGTCGTCGCGCGCGATGGTGGCGTCGGTGATCGTCATCAGGTCGGTGTACGGCGCCTGACCCCAGGCGCCCCAACCCTTCTCGATGAAGTCCTGGCCGTACCCGGTCGACAGCCGCGGGTCGGGCAGCAGCACGGCGTACCCGCGCGCGGTGGCGGTCCACGGGTTCCAGCGCCAGGTCCAGGCGTTCCACGAACCGAGCGGCCCGCCGTGGATCCACAGCAGCAGCGGAGCCGGCGACGTCGCCGACGCACCCTCGGGCAGCGCGAGCCAGGCGCGCAGCGGGGTGCCGTCCTCGGCTGTGGCGGTCACCTCGGTGAGCGTGCCGGGCACCTCGAGGTCCGGCACGGGCGACGGGATCGGCTGCGGCGCACCGCCGGTCATCGGCACGCGCACCGGCGCGGCCGGCGCGTCGATCGCCGAGCGCAGCGCGTAGACCCACTGCCCGTCGGCGCTGACCTCGTAGGACGAGTACGCGCCGTCGTCGGTCGTGAGCCGGGTGCGCTCGCCGGTGGCGACGTCGACCCGGTACAGCGGCGCGCGCCCCTGCTCGTCGGCGGCCACCACCAGCGCGGCGCCGTCCGGCGTCCAGCGCGGCGTGCCGGGCCACAGGTCCCAGTCGGGTGTCAGGTCGCGCACCTCGCCACCGCCGGCCGGCACGAGGCCGAGGCTCACGTCGGGCGCGCGGTGCGGGGTCGACCGGCGGAACAGCGTGAGCGCGATCTGCGTCCCGTCCGGGCTGAAGCGCCCGCCCTCGTGCTCGACCTCGGCGTCGTCGGCGAGCACCGTCACCTCGCGGCTCGCGACGTCGATCGTCGCGAGGACCACGCGGCGGTCACCCTTCGCCTCCGGCACCGTCCAGTCGACGACGACGGTGCGGCCGTCCGGGCTGAGGTCCCACGAGGCCCGGTCGTCGACCCGTCCCGGCACGTGGCCGGTCAGGTCGGTGAGCTCGAGCCGGGGGTCGGCCTCGGCGGCCAGGGCCGAGACGTCGGCGGGAGCGGCGGTGAAGAGCCTGGTCGAGGCGGGTCCGAGGTCGTGGTCCCAGTACCGCACCGGGTACGTCTCGTGCAGGATCGCCGAGACCTTCGCGTCCTTGCGGGCCTTGACCACCTCGGTGTCGTCGCCGCGCTCGTCGGCGAGCGGGTGCGTGCCCGACGCGAGCAGCAGCGTGCCGGCCTCGCGCGCGACGACCAGGCCGCCGACGCCGCCTGCCCGCCGCGCCACCAGCCGCGCCTCACCGCCACCGCGGGGCAGCAGCCACAGCGCCGGGACCTCCGAGTCGTCCTGCTCGTCACCGGGGTTCGTGCCGGGGCGCCCGGCGGTGAACAGCAGGTCGCCGTCGACGGTGAACGCCGCACCGGACTCGCCCTTCGCGCCGCGGGTGAGGCGGCGGGCGGGCGCCTCACCGGCGGGGTCGAGCTCCCACAGCGCGCTGACGTAGCCCGCCTTCTTCGCGTCCAGGGTCTGCACCGTGGCCACCAGCCGCGAGCCGTCGGGCGACAGGGCGAGGCCGCCCACCCGCGGCAGGCCGACGAAGGCGGCGAGGTCGTGGAACGGCGTCGGGGCCTCGGTGGCTGGTTCGTCGATGCTGGTGGCGGCCTGCTCGGACGCGACCTGGTCGAGGGCGTCCGGCTGCTCGGTCGGGGTGGTCATGCGCCCTTGCTACCAGACGCGACCCGGAGCCGGTGCCGGTCGGTCAGCTCGCGGATGGCCTCGAGGTGCTCGCGCATGGTCTCGAGCTCGGCGACGGTGAGGTGCCCCATCATCCGGGCGCCCTCCTCGACCAGGGGGCCGTAGGCCTCCCACACCCGCGCCCGGCCGTCCTCGGTGAGCTCGACGAGCACCTGACGGCGGTCGGACGGTGACGGCACCCGGCGCACCCAGCCGCGCTCGGCCAGCCGGTCGATCATGGTCGTCGTGGCCGCCGGGCGCAGCCCCGTCGCCTCGCTGAGACCGCCTGCGGTGGCGGGCCCGTCGGTGAGCCGGTCGAGGCAGCGGCGGTCGGCGGGGTTGAGGCCGAGCGCCCGCCCGACGGCGTCGTCGAAGGCCTCGGTGCTGCGCTGGTAGCGCTGCATCGCGAGCCCGACCTGCTGGACGAGCTCGTCACGCGACGCGCGCCGACGGGGGGCTTGACGGGACGACGTCACCAGCGCATCCTTTCGATATTCGAAATATCTGGTTCTCGTAACGAGAGGATAGGTGTGATGAGGGCTCTGGTGGTGGGTGGCGGGGTCGCCGGACCGGCGTGCGCGCTCGCGCTGCAGCGCGTGGGGATCGAGGCCGTGGTGCTCGAGCGTCGCGCGGCCGACGACGTGCACGGCGGGTCGTACCTGACGGTGGCGCCGAACGGACTGGCCGCCCTCGACGAGCTGGGCGCGCTGGAGGCGGTGCGCGAGGTGGCGAGCCCGACGCGGCGCAACCGGATGCTCTCGGCGTCCGGCCGGGTGCTCGGGGAGCTGCCGCTCGGGCGCCCCCTCCCCGACGGCACCGTCGCGCTCACGGCCCGGCGCTCGGCGCTCGCCGGGGCCTTGACCGATGAGGCGACGCGGCGCGGGGTCGAGGTGCGCCACGGCGCCCGGGTGGCGTCGGTCGACGCGGACGAGGGCGCCGTGCTGCTCGACGACGGCTCGCGGCTCGAGGCGGACGTGGTGGTCGGGGCCGACGGCGTCCACTCGCTGGTGCGGCGCGCGGTCGACCCGGGCGCGCCGCCGGCACGCTACGTCGGGCTGACGAACTTCGGCGGCCTCACCCGCGGCACGCCGCTCGCCGCCGGGCTCGAGCCGCAGGCGTGGCACTTCGTCTTCGGCCGCCGGGCGTTCTTCGGCGCGCACCCGCTGCCGTCCGGCGACGTGGCCTGGTTCGTCAACGCGCCGCGGCCCGCGGTGGACCGCGAGGAGCGCCGCACCACCGACGACGCGACCTGGCGGGCGTGGCTGGTCGGGCTGCTCGACGGCGACGCCGGACCCGGTGCCGAGCTGGTGCGCACCGGCGAGCTCGAGCTGGCCGGCGACAGCACCCACGACCTGGGGCACGTGCCGGTGTGGCACCGCGGCCGCACCGTGCTCGTGGGCGACGCCGCCCACGCCCCCGCGCCGAGCTCGGGCCAGGGGGCGTCGCTCGCGCTCGAGGACGCCGTGGTGCTGGCCGGCGCCCTGCGCGGCGCGGACCGACCGGCCGCGGCGTTCGCCGCCTACGAGGCCGCCCGCCGGCCGAGGGTGGAGCGCGTGGTGCGGGCCGGCGCCCGCACGAGCAGCGCCAAGATCCCCGGCAGGGTCGGCACCGCGGTGCGAGACGCCGGCATGCGGGTCGCGTTCCGCTGGTTCGTCACCGAGCGGAGCACGGCCTGGACGACCGACCACCGCGTGTCGCTCGACGCACCGGTCACGGCCCCTCGTACGCGCGGGTGACCGTCGCGACCCGCACCGTGTAGCGCTCGTACCAGCGGTCCCGGCCCTCGCGCTGGGCGAGCAGGTGCTCGGCGACCTGCTTCCACGCGGCGGCGGCCGCCTCGTCGACCCAGTACGAGACCGACAGCCCGAGACCGTCCGCGCCCCGGGCGCCCTCGAACCCGAGGTACCCGGGCTGCTGCGCGGCGAGCGCCTCCATCCGGTCGGCCGCCTCGCCGTAGCCGTCGGTGTCGTCGGTCAGCCGCGAGGTGAACAGCACGGCGGTGTACGGCGGCTCCACCCGCACGATGGTGCCAGGCAGGTCACACCACAGGCGTCGGAGTCGAGGCGGTCCGGGGGCGTGCACGCCCCGCTCCGGCCGCCGACTCCGACGCGGCTGGTCGCAGCCCCACCACGAGGCCGGCGGCGACGAGCAGGACGCCCGCCCAGACCGGCGCGGCCGGCAGGTGGCCGGTGAGCAGCACACCGAGGCCTGCAGCCGACACCGGCGCGACGCCGGTCAGCAGGCCCGACCTGGCCGCGCCGACGACCGCCACGCACCGGTACCAGACCACGAAGGCGAGCGCGGTGACCCCCACGGCGAGGTAGGTGGCGGCGGCCAGCTCGGCGGGGGCGAGCGAGAGCGCAGCGCGGGGCCCCTCGACGACGACGCCGAGGGCGCCGAACGCTGCTGCCGCGAGCCACGTCGCGTGCACCGACACGCCCACGGCGCCGTGACGCCGGAGCAGGGGGAGGGCGAGCAGCGTGAACCCGCACTCGCAGACCAGCACCAGCAGGGCCCACGCCAGCCCGGCGAGGTCGCTGCGGCCGCTGCCCTGCACCAGCACCGCGCCGACCGTGACGAGCCCGGCCGCGGCGAGCACCGCACGGGAGGGCCGACGGCCCTCGAGCAGCGGGCCGACGAGGCCGAGCACGACCGGCACGCTGGCCACCGCGACGCCGAGGACGGCGGGTTCCGCGTGCCGCGACCCGTGCACGAGGGCGAGGTTGAACAGCACCAAGCCGGTGAGCACCACGCCGCCGAGCCAGCACCACTCGGTCCCGCGCGGACGGCGCACCGGCACGCCCGTCACCCGCGCGAACGCGACGAGCAGCACCGCCGCCGCGGCGTACCGCAGCGCCTGGACGGTGAGCAGCGGCGCGTCGACCAGCACCCCCGAGACGGCGACGCTGCCGCCGACCAGGGCCATGCCGAGTGCACCGCCGGCGAGGGCGGAGGTGGTTGCGGTGGAGGAGGTCACGGGTCCACGCTCGTCCCTGCATGGTCCGGTCGCCAGGTCCAAGCCGGGCTCGTGGTGGTGGACCAAGGAGGCGCGACGTGGCCGACGGATCCGACTTCCTGCACCTCGACCCGGCCGCCGCGCCGGCACGCGACCGCACCGGTTGGCTGACGTCCGCGCTGCGCGAGGCCGTGGCGGACGGGCGGCTGGCGCGAGGCGACCGACTGCCTCCGACCCGTGCGCTCGCCGGCGATCTCGCGCTGTCGCGCGGCGTCGTGGTCGAGGCGTACCGGCGGCTCGCCGACGAGGGCCTGGTGTCCGGACGGACCGCCGCCGGCACCGTCGTCACCGGCGTGGTGGCGACCCCGGCGGCACCTCGACCGACCGGGCCGCAGGACCCGCCCGGTGCGGCCGACCGGCTGCCCGACGTCCGGCACCGTCACGGCGGCACCGACCTGTCACCGGGGCGGCCCGACCTGTCGGCGTTCCCGCGGTCGGCCTGGCTGCGCGCCGAGCGCGCGGTCCTGGCCGAGGCGGGCGTCGACGACCTGTCCTACGGCGACCCGCGCGGCGTCCGCGCGCTGCGCGAGCAGCTGTCATCCTGGTTGGCCCGCACCCGCGGGGTGCGCGCCGACCCGGACGACCTGGTCGTCGTGGCCGGCGTCGCCCAGGCGCTGGCGCTGGTGGGTCACGTGCTGCTGGCGCGCGGTACCCCGACGGTGGCCGTCGAGGACCCCGGGTCACGCGGTGCGCGGGACCAGCTGCGGCACTGGGGTCTTCGCACTCATGCCGTCCCCGTCGACGACGACGGGTTGGTCTGCAGCGCCTTGCCGTCCGGCGCCGACGCCGTGCTGGTCACCCCTGCCCACCAGTTCCCGACGGGGGTGCCGCTCGCCCCGCACCGGCGCCGCGAGCTGCTCGCCTGGGCGACCGCAGCAGGCCCGGGCCGCCGGCTCGTGGTCGAGGACGACTACGACGCCGAGCACCGCTACGACCGCGCCCCGGTGCCGGCGCTGCAGGCGTCCGCCCCGGGCGAGGTGGCGCACACCGGGAGCACCTCCAAGACGCTGGCACCGGGCATGCGGCTGGGGTGGCTGGCCCCGCCGCCGCACCTGCTGGCCGACGTCGTCGCGACGAAGCACGCGAGCGACCTGGGGTGCCCGGCGGTGCCGCAGCTCGTGCTGGCCCGGCTGCTCGCCGACGGGACCTACGACCGCCACCTGCGCCGGGTGCGCGTGCGCCAGCGAGCCCGGCGCGACGCCGTGGTCGTCGCGCTGCAACGCTTCTCACCGGGGACGGAGGTCGCGGGCGTCGCCGCGGGCATGCACCTGCTGGTGCTGCTCGACGACGGGTGCGACGACGTCGAGGTGGCCGCCCGCGCGGCCGAGGCCGGCGTGGTGGTGCACCCGCTGTCGTGGCACCGCACGGAGGCGGGACGCCCCGGTCTCGTGCTCGGCTACGCCGCGCACCCGCCCGACCGGCTCGTCGAGGCGGTGCGGACGCTGGCCGGGGTGCTCCCCGCCGCCGTCAGCGCGCGGTCGACCGGAAGTGGAAGGTCGCGTCGGACGGGCCCTGCGCCTGCGGCCAGCGGCTCGTGACGACCTTGCCGCGGGTGTAGAACGACACGCCCTCGGGGCCGTGCACGTGCTTGTCGCCGAAGAGCGAGTCCTTCCAGCCGCCGAAGGAGTAGAACGCCATCGGCACCGGGACGGGCACGTTGATGCCGATCATCCCGACGTGCACCCCGCGCTGGAACCGACGGGCCGCCTCGCCGCTGCTGGTGAAGATCGCCGTCCCGTTGCCGTAGGGGTTGGCGTTCACCAACGCGATCGCCTCGTCGACGGTCGCGGCGCGCACGACCGACAGCACCGGGCCGAAGATCTCCTCGGTGTAGACGTCCATGTCGGGGGTCACCAGGTCGACCACGGTGGGGCCGACGAAGAAGCCGTCCTCGTGGCCGGCGACGGTGAAGCCACGGCCGTCGACCGCGACCCGGGCGCCCTGCTGCTCGCCGGCCGTCACGATCGACTCGATGCGCTGCTTGGCGGCGGCCGTGACCACCGGCCCCATCTCGCTGGCGCGGTCGTTGCCCGGCCCGACCTTCACCGCGCGTGCGCGGGCGGACACCGCCTCGACGACGGCGTCGGCGGCCTCGCCCACGGCCACCGCGGCCGACACGGCCATGCACCGCTCGCCCGCGGACCCGAAGGCCGCGGCCGACAGGTGCTCGGCGGCGAAGTCGACGTCGGCGTCCGGCAGCACGATCGCGTGGTTCTTCGCCCCGCCGAGGGCCTGCACCCGCTTGCCGGTGCGGCTCGCCCGCTCGTGGACGTAGCGGGCGATCGGGGTCGAGCCCACGAACGACACGGCGGCGATGCGGGGGTCGTCGAGGACGGCGTCGACGGCCTCCTTGTCGCCGTGCACGACGTTGAATACCCCGTCGGGCAGGCCCGCCCGCTGCCACAGCTCGGCCACGAGGCGCGACGGGCTCGGGTCGCGCTCGGACGGCTTCAGCACGAACGCGTTGCCGCACGCGATCGCCACCGGGTGCATCCACATCGGGACCATCACCGGGAAGTTGAACGGCGTGATGCCGGCGACCACGCCGAGCGGCTCGCGGAACGAGAACGAGTCGATGCCACTCGACACCTCGTCGCTGTAGTCGCCCTTGAGCAGGTGCGGTATCCCGCAGGCGAACTCGACCACCTCGAGGCCGCGGGCCACCTCGCCCTGCGCGTCCGAGAAGACCTTGCCGTGCTCGGCCACGACCATCTCGGCGAGCTCGTCGGCGTGGGCGTTCACCAGCTCGCGGAACGCGAACAGCACCTTGGCCCGCTTGGCCACCGCCGTCTGCGACCACCCCTCGAACGCCTGCGCGGCGACACCCACGGCGTCGGCGACGTCCTGCGCCGACGCGAGCCGCACCTCGCGGGTCTGGGCGCCGGTGGCCGGGTCGAAGACCGCCGCCGTGCGCTGCGAGGTCCCGCTCGTCGGGCGTCCGCCCACCCAGTGCTCGACCGTCTCCACGCCCGCTCCTCTCCCGGGCGCCGCCGGGCGGGCGGCGCGTCCTGGGCTAGGTCTACAGGATCGGGCACCATGCCGGGATGAGCGACGACCGCGACTGGGACGTCCGTGCCGACCAGCTCGCCGACCGCGCCCTGGCCGACGGCGCGCCGACGCGGTGGTTCGACGAGCTGTGGAGCCAGGCCGAGCGCGACGAGATCGACACGCCCTGGGACCGCGACGCGCCCTCACCGCCGCTGGTCGAGCGGGTGCGCGCGCTCGGCGAGGGTGCCGGACGCCGGGCCGCCGTCGTCGGCGCCGGCCTGGGCGCCGACGCCGAGCTGCTCGCCGGGCTGGGCTGGGACGTGCTGGCGTTCGACGTCTCCCCCGCTGCGGTGCGCACCGTGCGCGCCCGGCGCCGCGGCTCGCCGGTGCGGTACGTGGTGGCCGACCTGCTCGAGCTGCCCGACGAGCTGCGCGGCGCGTTCGACCTGGTCGCCGAGGTCTACACCGTGCAGGCGCTGCCCCGGTCGCTGCGGGCGCGGGCCGTGGCGGGCGTCCGCACCCTGCTCGCGCCCGGCGGGACGCTCGTCGCGGTGCAGATGGTGCGCGGGGAGCGTCCGGCCGAGCAGGGGCCGCCCTGGCTGCTCGACCGCGCCGAGATGGAGTCGTTCGCCGCCGACGACGTGGTGCTCGACGACCTCGACGTCGTGCCGCACCCGACCCGTCCCAACGGCCCGGAGCACTGGGTGGCCGTCCTGACCCGCCACCCCTGACCGTTTGCCCCCTCCAGTGGTCGACCTGGCACTGCACGAGGCGCGGAACACCACTTCGGTGTCACGACCGCCACTGAACTGGGCGAACGGGCACCGGGCGAGGCGTCAGCGGCCGCGCATCTGCTCCAGCATCCGGTTGTACTCGTCGAGCTCGGCGTCGCCGTCGCGGTCGGTCCGCCGGTCGCGGCGCCGCGCCTCGCGCTCGTCGCTGCGGAACCACTGGTAGGCCACCAGCAGCGCGAGCCCGACGGTCGGCACCTCGCCGATGCCCCAGGCGATCGCGCCGCCGTCGTGCTGGTCGGCGAGCGCGTCGATGCCGAGCCCCAGCGAGCTGAAGTAGGTGGCCTCGAGCAGGGTGTCGGTCGAGGTGAGCGCGACGCCGAAGAAGGCGTGGAAGGCCATCGTCGCGAACAGCAGCAGCAGCCGCAGCGGGTAGGCGACGCGGGCCGGACCCGGGTCGATGCCCACCAGCCCGTTCGCGAACAGGTACCCGGCGAGCACGAAGTGGATCATCATCAGCTCGTGGCCCACGTGGGTCTGCAGCGCCTGGCCGAACAGCGGCGTGAAGTAGAACGCGATCATGCTGCCGACGAAGATCGTGGCGGCCACGACCGGGTGCGAGACGAACCGCGCGAACCGCGACTCGACCAGGCCGAGCAGCCACTCCCGCGGGCCGCGCGAGCCGTCGCGGCGGCGCGGGAGCGCCCGCAGCGCGAGGGTCACCGGCGCCCCGAACACCAGCAGCGCGGGGACGACCATCGACAGCGTCATGTGCTGCACCATGTGCACGCTGAACAGCACCCGGCCGTACACCGCCACGCCGCCGCAGGTGACGTACAGCAGCAGCAGGCTGCCCAGCAGCCAGAGCACGGTGCGGTGCAGCGGCCAGCGGTCGCCGCGGGCGCGCAGCCGGCGCACCCACGTCAGGTACACGACGACCATCGCGACGACGGCCCCGAACCACAGCACGTCCTGGGAGACCTCGGTGAGCAGCCGCGACGGCTCCAGCGGCGGCGGCAGCGGCTCGCCGGTGACGAGCTCGGCCGGCGTCGGGTCGGTGAACGGCTCGTCCGGGACGGGGCTCGCCGACCGCGACAGCGCCACGCCGAGCCCGAGGGCGACGCCCATGACGACGACCTCGGCGGCGACCAGCCGCCAGAACAGGGCGGCGGAGCCCTCGGTGAGGCGTCGGAGCAGGTGCTCGCGGTGCCACCAGCCGGCGAACCCCAGCAGCACCAGGGCGATGACCTTCACCAGCAGGACGGCGCCGTACGGGGTGACCATCCCCGCGAACCCGCCGACCCGTGCCCAGCCGTTGGCGGCACCCGACGCCGCGACGAGCGCGAACGCCCAGCCGGCGACGGCGGAGTAGCGACCCGCGACGGTGCCGACGTCGCGACCGAGGCCGTCGCGGCGCCCGAGCCACGCGAGCGTCACCAGCCCACCGGTCCACAGGCACACGCCGGCGAGGTGCATCCACCACGACGAGACGACCAGCTCGTGGCTGGCGCTGCCGGCGGAGTGGCTCGTCAGCGCGAGCGGGACGAGCGCGACCAGGCCGAGGACGGCCGCGACGCCGGCGCCCACGGGGCCGCGCACGGCGGACGCGAGCAGCGCGACGACGGCGACGAACGCCACCTCGATCGCCACCTGGCGACCGACGTCGACCGACGAGACGTACTGCCACAGCGCGGGTCCGAAGCGGGGGTCGTCGAGCGGGAGCATGACGACGTCGGCCGCACCGAGCACCAGCACGGCCACGCCGGCGAGCGCCCAGACGACGGCGGCGCCGTTGCCGAGCGCGCGGGCGCGCTGCCAGGCGGCGTGGTCGGGTGCGAGCAGGGCCGCGGCGGCGAGCAGGCCGGCGACCGCGAGCGCCGCGGCACCGGCGTGCACGACCCGGGCGACCGGGTAGCCCCAGCGGACCACCAGCCCGGGGTCGCCGAACGCGGACGCGGCGGCCGCACCCGTGACGACCGCGCCCACGACGCCGGCGACGACCGCGACGACCGCCCCCGCCGGCAGCGCGACGGCGGCGGACGTGCTGCGGGTGCCGGTACTCACCGGCGGAACAGCTTGCGGAAGATGAGGACGCCGACCAGGACGAAGGCGACGAGCAGCGCCCCGATGAGCAGCGGCCCGTACGTGGCCTCCTCGACCGGCGCCTGCTCGCCCGGCGCCAGCACGGTGAACCCGGTGCTGCTGGTGCGGCCGTCCAGCACGACCGCGACCTCGTAGCCGCCGGGACCGGCGTCGTCGACCGGCACGGTCACGGTGTCGCCCGCGACCACCGGCGTCGGGCTGAGCTCGCCGTCCGGGGTCGTCAGGGTCGCGGTCACGTCACCCTCGACGGGCCGCGCGTAGGTCAGCACGACCTCGGTCGGCGCCTGCTCGACGTACCCGCCGTTGTCCGGCGTGATCGCGACGACGCTCTGCGCGGCGAGCACGGCGGTCGGGACGAGGGCGGGCACCGTCCCAGGGTAGGCGCGTGCTCAGCCGAGGCGGCGGTCGGCCAGCACCGGGAACCGCTCGCGCACGGCGGCGACCTCCGCGGTGTCGACCTCGACCTGGAGCATCTGCTCGTCGGTGCCGGCCTCGGCGAGCACGTCGCCGGTGGGGCCGACGACCAGGCTGCGGCCACCCATCTCGTGCCCGGCGTGGGTGCCCGCGGTGTTGCACGCGATCACGACCACCTGGTCCTCGATCGCGCGGGCGCGCGACAGCAGCGTCCAATGGTGGACGCGGGCGGCGGGCCAGGCGGCGGGGACGAGCACGACCTCGGCGCCGGCGTCGAGCAGCGCGCGGAACATCTCGGGGAAGCGCAGGTCGTAGCAGGTGGCCAGGCCGACGACGACGCCGTCGCCGCCGGGGTCGCTCACCGGCACCGGCACCCGGACGGCGACGAGGTCCTCGCCGGCCTCGAGCAGCCTCGGCTCGCCGACGCCGAACCCGAACCGGTGGATCTTGCGGTACGTCGCGAGCCGCGCGCCGTCGGGGCCGAGCAGCAGCGAGGTGTTGTACAGGTGCTCGCCGTCGCGCTCGATGACCGACCCGGCGTGCACGACGGCGCCGATCTCGCGCGCGGCGTCGGCGAGCGCGGCGGCCGTGGGGCCGTCGACGGGCTCGGCGCGGTCGGCCCAGGTGCGGTAGGCGAACCCGCCGTGCGGCCAGAGCTCGGGCAGCACGACCAGGTCGGCGCCCCGCCGCGCGCGCACGAGCGCGGCGACGCGGTCGCGCCGCTCGTCGACGGTCTCGTCGTCGCCGTAGCCGATCTGCAGGACGTCCACGCGCACGGGCCCCAGCGTAGGCTCCGCCGGCATGGAGGCTGGATCGGCGCTGGTGGACGTCGCGACCCTGGCGCGGCGGCTCGCGTCCGACGACCCGCCGCTCGTGCTCGACGTGCGCTGGACGCCGACCGTCAGGCGCGCCGAGGGTGGCGGCTCGCTGCTCGCCGGCAGCGACCGCGACGCCCACCTCGCGGGCCACCTCCCCGGCGCCGTGTTCTGCGACCTCGACGCCGACCTCGCCGGTGCACCGGGCGAGGGCGGACGCCACCCGCTCCCGTCCGCCGAGGCGCTGACCGCGACGCTGCGCCGCTGGGGCGTCTCGCCGACGACCCCGGTCGTGGTGCACGACACCGGTTCCGGCCCGCCGCTGGCCGCGGCGCGCGCGTGGTGGGTGCTGCGCTGGGCAGGCCACCACGACGTCCGGGTGCTGGACGGCGGTCTCGCCGCCTGGACCGCCGCCGGGCTCCCCCTCGAGACGGGCGAGGTCGTGCGCGAGCCCGCCGACGACGCCGTGGTGCACACCGGCTCGATGCCCGTGGCCGGCCTCGACGAGCTGGTCGCGCAGGTCGCGGCGTCCGGGTCGGTGCAGGGGTCGTTCGTCGACGTCCGTGCGGCAGAACGGTTCTCGGGCGAGACCGAGCCGGTCGACCCCGTGGCCGGCCACGTCCCCGGCGCCTCGAACCTGCCGGTCGACCGCCTCGTCGGGACGGACGGACGGCTGCTCGACGGTGACGCGCTGCGGTCGGCGCTCGGCGACCTCGTCGAGGCGCCGGCGGGCGAGGTGACCGCGTCTTGCGGCTCGGGGGTCGCCGCCGCGGTGCTGGTGCTGGCCCTGCACGAGGTCGGCGTCGACGCCGCGCTCTTCCCGGGGTCGTGGTCGCAGTGGACGCGCGACGCGTCCCGTCCGGTGGAGGTGGGTCCGTGAGCGCGGTCGACAACTACGTGGACGAGCAGCCGGAGGCGAACCGGGAGGCGCTCGCCGAGGTGGTGGCCGCCGTCCGGCGCGGCCTGCCCGGCGCCACGGAGAGCATCCGGTACGGCATGCCGGCCTTCGTGGTCGACGGCTACGGGCTGCACGTCGGCGGGTGGAAGCACCACGTCGGCCTGTACCCGGTGCCCCGGTTCGACGAGGCGGACCCGGTGCTGGAGGCCGACCTCGAGCCGTACCGCACCCATAAGGACACGGTGCGGTTCCTCTACAAGCACCCCGTGCCGTACGAGCTGGTCGAGCGGGTGGCGGCAGCCGTGGCGGTGCTGCGACGCGGGTGACCGTCAGCCGGTGACGTCGGCCCGCGGCGCGTACATGATCACCGCGACGCCGACGAGGCACAGCAGGGCGCCGGTGACGTCCCAGCGGTCGGGGCGGAAACCGTCGACGACCATGCCCCAGGCGAGCGAGCCGGCGACGAACACGCCGCCGTAGGCGGCCAGGATGCGCCCGAAGTGCGCGTCCGGCTGCAGCGTCGCGACGAACCCGTAGACGCCGAGGGCGAGCACGCCGGCGCCGATCCAGACCCAGCCGCGGTGCTCACGTACGCCCTGCCAGACCAGCCAGGCGCCGCCGATCTCGGCGAGCGCGGCGGCGACGAAGAGCACGACCGAGCGCAGGGTGTCCACGCGGGAATGCTCCCAGGGGGTTCAAGGTTGCGTCCCGACGGACCGAAGAGTTGCATGTACCTTGCAACAACATGTACCACCCATCGAGAAGGACGTCGTGACCGCCACCCCGCTGCCCGCCCGCTCGTACGGCGACCCGGTGATCGACCGGGCCACCGGGCTGAGCCAGCACCTGCTGGTGCTGAACCGGTCGATGCAGTCGATCAAGACGGCGGCGGCGGCCCGCAACGACGACGGCGTCTCGATGTCGACCTACGTGCTGCTGTTCCACCTGCTCGCCCAGGGCCCGCTACGCCCGAAGGCGCTGGCCGAGAGCGTGGGGGTCGACCCCTCGACGATCAGCCGGCAGGTCGACCAGCTGGTGCGGCTCGGCCACGTGGCCCGGACCGCCGACCCGGACGACGGACGGGCCACGCTGCTCGTCCCCACCGACCAGGGCCGCGCCACCCACGCCCGCATGCGCGAGCAGAGGGACCGGCTCTTCGCCGGCCTGCTCGCGCACTGGGACGACGACGACGTCGCCACCCTCACCGCGCTGCTGGGCCGCCTCACCGGCGACCTGACCGACGCCCTCCCCCGCATCCTCGCCGAGCTGTCCGCACCCGCGGCGGCGGCACCCACCCAGGACGGAACGACCCGATGACCAGCACGCCCGTCGAGAAGCCGCCGGCGCCCTCGCTCACCCACCGCCAGATCGTCACGATCCTTATCGGCCTGATGCTCGGCATGTTCCTGGCCGCGCTCGACCAGACGATCATCGCGTCGTCGATCCGCACCATCGCCGACGACCTGCAGGGTCTGTCGCAGCAGGCGTGGGCCACCACCGCCTACCTGATCACCTCGACGATCGCGACGCCGCTGTACGGCAAGCTCTCCGACATCTACGGCCGCAAGCCGTTCTTCCTGTTCGCGATCGGCATCTTCGTCGTCGGCTCGGTGCTGAGCGGTCTGGCCGAGTCCATGACCTGGCTCGCGATCTTCCGTGGCGTGCAGGGCATCGGCGCCGGCGGACTGTTCTCGCTGGCGCTGTCGATCATCGGCGACATCGTGCCGCCGCGGGAGCGCGCGAAGTACCAGGGCTACTTCCTGGCCGTATTCGGCACGTCGTCGGTGCTCGGGCCGGTCGTCGGCGGCTTCTTCGCCGGCGCCGACACCATCCTCGGCCTGGACGGCTGGCGCTGGGTGTTCCTGATCAACGTGCCGCTCGGCCTGATCGCACTGGCCGTGGTGAGCCGGGTGCTGAACGTGCACCACGTGCGCGTCGACCACCGCATCGACTGGGTCGGTGCCATCGCGCTCGCGGTGTTCCTCGTGCCGCTGCTGCTGCTCGCCGAGGAGGGTCGCGGCTGGGGCTGGACGTCGGCCGCGTCGCTGGTCTCGATGGCGGTGGCCGCCGTCGGCCTGGTCGGCTTCGTGCTCGCCGAGCGCGCGGCGGGCGACGAGGCGCTGCTCCCGCTGCGGCTGTTCCGCAACCGCACCGTGGCCGTCGGCTCGATCCTCAACACCGTCGTCGGCATGGGGATGTTCGGCATCCTCGCCGGGCTGCCGCTGTACCTGCAGCTCGTCCGCGGCGCGACGCCCACCGAGGCGGGCCTGCTGCTGCTGCCGCTGACCGCGGGCATCATGGCCGGCTCGATCATCTCGGGCCAGGCGATCTCGCGCACCGGTCGCTACAAGATCTTCCCGGTCGTCGGCGCGTTCCTGCTGACCGCAGGGGCTTTCGGCTTCAGCCGCATCGGCGTCGACACCTCGATGTGGGTGACGGGCACGATCATGGTCGTCTTCGGTCTGGGCCTCGGCCTGAACATGCAGCCGCTCATCGTGGCGGTGCAGAACGCGGTGAGCCCGCGCGAGATCGGCGTCGCCACCGCATCGGCCACGTTCTTCCGCCAGGTCGGCGGCACGCTCGGCACCGCGGTGTTCCTGTCGATCCTGTTCTCCACCGCGGGCGACAACATCGCCAAGGCGTTCCGCTCGATCGCGCCGACGGCGGACTTCCAGGCCGCGCTGCGCGACCCGGCGGTGCTCGAGAACCCGGCGAACCAGCAGGTGCTGCAGGCCGTCCAATCGGGCGGCGGCGTCGGCTCCGGAGCCTCCGGCGTGCTGGACGACTCGTCGTTCCTGACCCAGCTCGACGACCGGCTCGCCCGGCCGTTCCTGGTCGGATTCGCCGACTCGATGGACCTGGTGTTCCTCGTGGCCACCGGCGTCCTGGCGCTGGCGATCGTCGTGGTGCAGTTCCTGCCCGAGCTGCCGCTGCGCACCTCGTCGGGGATGGACGCCATCCGCGACGAGGACGCCGCGAAGGCCGCTGCCGCCGGGCACTGACCTCGACTGAGGTCACGAGCCCCGGGTCGCCTCCGCAGGTCGGAGGTGGCCCGGGGCTCGGTCGTTCCCGGCAGGAGTGATGCCTCGAGCAGCGTCCCCGCTGCGACCGGGTACCTGTGTCACACCGCCCAGTTGGGGCGCATCCATCAGGGCAGCAGGTCGAGGTACTTCCTGCGCGCCGGCATGGCGTGGATGACCATCTGCTCGCCGGTTGCGAAGACCGACACCACCGTCTCCAGCAGGCGGGCACGGGTGTCGAAGCCCAGGCGCAGCTCCCGGTCTGGCGGGCCCTCCCCGTCGAGGGGTTCGATCCACAGCGACCACTCCGACGCCTGGATCGCGTCCTCCGGTGCCACGCCGTGCTTGAGGGCGCTCGGGTGGACCTTCACGCAGCGAAATGAGCCAACGCGGCCCGGATCGCCTCGGACCTACTCATGTCGCTCCTGGCGGCCGCAGCATCAAGTGCCTCGAGCTCCTCGGCGGTGAGCCGCACCGCCACGACCTGCATCGGTTCAGCGCCACGGCCAGGACGCCCACGACCGCGACGCTTCAGTTCCTCGACGTCGTATCCGGCTTCGGCCTCATCGGCCCACTTCTGGATCTGGTCCTCACTCACCATCCCAATATCGTATAACGAAACTCAGGTAGGCTCCAGACACGCGGAGCCGTCGATCGGGAAGCCAGCTGACGCGTGGACGGGACTGACCCGCGCGCGTCATCGGCCTCGAATGCGCGCCCCTCGGGGTCGCCCTTTGGGGTGCCACCTTCCGCCGCGTGCCGGCGTGCCGGCTCGTACTGCTGAGACCCTCAGGTGGGCGCAGCGTCGACTCGCAGGTGTCAGGCTGTTCACGTGAGCAGTGCGGGACCGGCCGACGCGCAGACCTGGAGGCCCCTGCTAGTCGGACGCATCATCTTGGTGATCATAGGTGCGGGGTGGATTGGCATAGCCGTCACCATCCTCATTGATCCTACGGGGATGCCTAGCGGCTTCGACATCGAGCTGCTGGGAATCCTCACTGTCGCCCTGCTGATCGCTGCGGGCTTCATCAGCGTCGCGTTCTCCTACATCACGGTCGGCGAGGATGAGCTGGTTATCCGAAACTTCTGGCCA
Source organism: Angustibacter speluncae (assembly GCF_054777815.1). Classification (NCBI taxonomy): domain Bacteria; kingdom Bacillati; phylum Actinomycetota; class Actinomycetes; order Kineosporiales; family Kineosporiaceae; genus Angustibacter; species Angustibacter speluncae. The sequence continues at coordinate 92,670 of NZ_BAAHAF010000072.1, forward strand.
CGTGCGCGACACATCCCCTACGCGTCAATCCGATCAGTGGGAATCGGGTACCAGGATGTAGAGGTGCGAGTTCGGGGTCGAAGGTGGACCACCTACGGGTGGGCGGTTCAGCAGTCAAACTGGCGATCCGCGACGGGCAAGCCCGGTCGTTCCGAACGTCTCCTCCGGCTCATCAAGGACCGCGCACCCCACATCTACGTTCCGCAGATCGACCGGCCGTAGCCCCCAGCACGATCCCTCGGGCCTGAAGCGCATGACACGCGCTAGTTGCCCCATTCCGCCGCATATGGCGCGGTCTTGCCGGATGAACGTGTCCGCTCTCGAGGCTGGTCGATCATGCGGTCAGCTGGATTCAGAGTGAGAGGCAGCACGGATCGCGTCTCGGAGGTTGTCGTACGCGACCGGGTCGCCGGCGAGTTCAGTGAGCGCAACGAGGCCCATGCGCACGCCTGCGCGCGATTGAACCCGTGACCTTGGCGCCACGTAGAACACCCACTGCGTGGTCGAGAGCGGGTCGTAGTTGTCGTGAGACCGGGCCGTGTGTAGGCAGAAGACGTAGACATCGGCGTGGTAGCCCTGCTCGCGCGCACGGGCGCCACTAGCGACGTCCCAGCCGTAAGCAGGCGCCACCTGAAAGCTCGGTGTGCTGACCTTCCGCTGTGCCCAAGACTGCAGGTAACCGGAGGCCTTCACCTCGATCTTCGTGCCGTCAGGAGCCGTGACATCCCAGGGGTCCCATTCGACCCGGGCGCCGCTGGCTCCGACCGCTCGTGCGACGAGGAACTCCGCCAAGTAGCCGCGCACGTTGTTGGTGCGCAGGTCGCCCATCGCGAACCGCCAGAAGTCCCGGACCGTGGCGTCGACGCCGGCGAACGGCTCATCACCCTGCAGCTCACGGGCTGCGGGCGGCACGATCTCCATCGCGGCATCGAAGCACAGTCGAGCTGACGAGCCGCCGCTGTGGCCCATCGGCCCCTCGCTCTCTGCCGCGCGGTGGCTCCTATGGGCTAGGTAGCGATGGCCGGCAGCGTGTACCTCTCAGAGAGGGCCGCTGCCCATTCCTTCAGCTGGGGCGTGCCGGCGCACGCCTCGAAGAATCGTTCGTGTGTCCATAGTGCAACCGGGGTGAGTGGCTGATGCGCCCGGATCGTTTCGATGACCTTCCGCGCAGCGGTGTCGTTCTGACGGGCAAGAACGACAGCAAGAGTGTGGCCGACCCCGGTGCCTCCGCGCAGGCCATGGCGGCGCAGGGAGTCGGTCAGCAGCACCGACCTGAGGAACTGGCTGCCGCCGGCCGCCACGATGGAGGACATCGCGGTCTCGCTGAGGCCAGCTCCCGCCGCATGACGCCCGTAGCGCTCCCATGTCGCCTTAGTCGGCGAGAAGGAGTCGGTGTACTTCACCTCCACGGTCACGAGGAGCCGCGAGCCATCCTCGAGGTTGAGGTAGGCAGCCAGATCGAAACCAGACCGGTCGGCCGTGTGTTCCTCGCGGGGCGGGAACCACTCTGCCTCGATGCCGTTGAGCTGGTGAGACGGGTGACCGCTGTCCTGAAGTGACGCGAGACCTGTGACCGTTTCGCCCGTCAGGGTCGAGAGAACACGTGCTGCCGCCTCCGGCTGGGTGCGCAGCTCCCCGGCGATGCTGAACGCCAGTGGTTGGCTGGACAACAGATTGCGCCACAAACGATCGGGTTCGGCGAGCCCGCCGAGTGCAGCGAGCTCTCCTTGGCGATGGTGCGCGTACCGACGGGCCGCCTCGGACATCAGGTTGACGCCGGCCGCGCCGACGCTCTGGCCGCCGTGTTCATGGGCCAGGCAGCTACCGAGCGTCCTATAGCGCTTGCGAGCGGCCGCGGACGTCGGGGGCCCTGCCGGCCAACGGAGCACCGTCTCGCGCCACCACGACTGATGCGCCCGATGTGCCGCCACCGTCTTGATTCGATCTAGCGGCTTCCTGTTCGAGACGCTCGCCGGTTCTTCAGCAGACTGCTCCTCCGCGCGCCCTGATACTGCCATTGGTCGACCCTATGCAGTAGCTCACTGACGTGCGTCCTTCCACCGCCAATCGCGTACTCGGGTCAGCGCCACAACGTTCGCGGTCAGTGCGCGGTATCGGCCGACCTCCAGGCGATCAATCGTTCGCTCACGTCATGCCAGTCGAGGTCGACCCCTCGGTCTTCGGCGTCTTCAACCCACTCCGCTATCAGCTGGAAAAGATCCTCCGCGGTTACGCCCCTCCACCGCTCAGGGTGGTCAAAGGCGTCGTCGCGGAGGTTCCAGAAGGCGTCGGCCAATCTGCGCTCGATGTTGGGCACCCTCAGATGGTATGAGCGCCGGCCCCGCCAACCGGTGCTGCACTTCGCCGCCTAGGGTCTGCCCGTGTCCGGAAGTCCCTGGGGACGCAAACGCGAGCACGGACGTTGCTATGGGCTGGACGCTGGGCCGTCAGCATCGACCGTCCTGCCTCGGGCAAGCAGCTCGAAAACCAGCGCCCCCACGGACACCACCAGGAACAGCCCGAGCGGGATGGCGATCGCCAACGTGCCGGAGGAGTCCTGCGATCGAATGTCGACGACCCACGCTGGGTCCTGGCGGTCTTGCCATACCTGGATGGCCTGACCCGGTTCGTAGTCTTCCTGCGACACCTGGCGTTGAAGCAGGTGTTGTTGGCCATCGGGCAACTCGACGGTCACGCGGGGAACGTTGCTCGTCGGATCAACGACCTTCGTCACCACCGCTGAAAACTGCTCGCTACGGCCAACTCGCTGCGAGTACACCACGCCGCTCGCCAGAAGGCCGATGAGCAACAAGACGCTGAGAACGCTGCCGCCGGCGTAGGCAATGACTGCCGTCCGCCTGCGGAGCATGAGCACCTCACGGTCGTCGAAGTCGTCGAGACGGCTATGCGGACACCCGCTCGAAGCCTCCCCGACGTCCAGCATCCCATAGCAATTCGCTCATCGCGGCGCACTGCTGTCAGCCGCACTGTAGGTACCTCGCCAATATGCAATGGGTGCGTCACTTCGCCGCGAGCAGACCCTCGCGAGCGTCGCTCTGCCACTGGGCCCGCGCGTCCCTAGCGCGCGCCCGTGCCTCCGCGCCCCAGTTGCGGACGATCACGTACACCGTGACAGCAACGATGATGGCCATCGCCCAACCGGGCCCGACGACGCTCGCGTCCCATCTAGCCATCCACTTACGCCCTCCCTAGCGACGAGACTCGCATGGCCAAGCTGTGTCGTGTCGACGCTTCCACCTCGCCGCGGGCCCGTCGACTGCGTGCCCCATTCCGCCGCGAATCAGCGGGTGAGAACGCGCAAACGACGACCAATCACGAGGCCTTCGCGCAGGAGTGCACGCACCAGCCGTGAGCGTTGCCGGCGCGTCGTGATCCGTCCGGTGCCGAAGATCTCCACTCCGTCGCCTGGTGGCTCGTCGAGCGCGTACACCTGCACAGTGCCTTGGAACTGACAACCGAGGTCCTGCGCGTGCTCCTCGAAGAGCTCGAGCGCCCGGAGGCAAGCTTGCTCCCGATCCTCTGCCCGGATGAGCAGCACACTCTCCTCGACTGACGTCGACATGTAGATGAGGCCGCGCGCGCCGAACCATCCGCAGTCGGGCGGGTCGTACTCAGGTTCAGCCCCGTCTGCCCACTGCTCGATGACTGGGTCGACGCTCCGCCTCCTGGTTGCCACTGTCGAAGCGTAGGTAGCGGCGCGCGCCCCGTACTCCGGTTTTGACCTAGCCCACTTCGCCACCTGACGGCACTCCGGCGAGGCACTTCTCGACGAAGGACCCCTGTGCTCGAACGGGTCACGACCGCGCCGACGGTTCCGGCTCGCTTGGTTCGACCCGACCGGCACCGGGTGAGGCCGTCGGCAGCGTCCTCGCGGCCCGTGGCCAGCCGGTCACGTCACGACCGAGGAATGGCGCCCGGCGCGCACTGCGACGAACATCGCCACGTGGACCACGACGCACTCGCCGACCTGTACGGCCGGTACATCGGCACCTGCAACCGGCACCGGTTCCAGGAGCTGGGTGAGTTCGTCCACGACGACGTCGGCGGTGACGTGCCCGGCCTGGCGGCCTACGTCGCCGGGCTCGAGCAGGTGGTGTCCGCGTTCCCCGACTACCACTGGGAGGTCGAGCACGTGCTCGTGGACGGCGATCACCTCGCCGCCCGGCTCACCGCCACCGGGACCCACACCGGCACCTTCCGCGGGATCGAGGCCACCGGACGCCGTCTGACGACCATGGAGCTGGCGATGTACCGCTGGTACGACGGCCGGATCGCGCACTGCTGGGGGGATCTCGGCAGCACCGTCCGCGACGCCCTGGTGTCCGGAAACTGACCGGTGGCCCGTCGCAACGTCCTGGTCGACGGGGTGTCGGGCTCCGGCAAGTCCACCGTCTTCGACGAGCTGCGCCGGCGCGGCGTCCCGGCCGTGTCGACGGACCGCGACTGGAGCGCCCACCTCGACCCCGTCACCTCGCTCCCGGCGCCGGCGTCCTACGACACCTGGTGCTGGCGCCCCGAGGTGGCGTCGCCCGCGTTGCAGGACGACACCGTCGACGAGCTGTGGGTGTGCGGCGGCGCGCGCAACCGGGACCGCTTCCTCCCGCTGTTCGACCGGGTGTTCCACCTGCAGGTGGACACGGCGACGCTCCGAGCCCGACTGGCGCGACGAGTCGTCGCGGACCGCGACCGGCTCGGGCCTGCGGCCGAGCGGAACTGGACCCCGATGACGGAGGCCGAGGTCCGCGACACCCTGGCGCTGCACGCCCGTGGGGACGCACCCGCCGGCGCGGTCGACGTCGACGCCACCCTGCCGGTGCGAGATCTCGTGGACCTGCTGCTGCGGCTGGCGTCGGCGGGCACGCGGGCCGAGCACCGTCCGCGCAGGAGCTGAACGGGCCCGATCAGCCGAGCGGCGGCGGGAGCACCGTCCGCGCAGGGACCGGCGTGGACACGACGAACGACGTGGTGGTCTGGCCGTGGACGAGGAACCTGTCGAGCACTGCCTCGAGGTCCTCGATGCGTGGGACGTGCACCTTGATCAGGAAGCAGTCCTCGCCGGAGACGCGGTGGCACTCGCTGACCTGCGGTGTGGCGGCGGCGAGGTCGGCGATCTTGGGCAGCTGGCCCGGGCCCGGACGGACGCGGACCCACGCCGCCACCGGCAGACCGACCGCGGCCGGGTCGACGTCGAGGCGGTAGCCGCGGATCACGCCCGACTCCTCCAGCCGACGCACCCGGTCCCGCACGGCGGGAGTCGACATCGACACCGCGCGCGCGAGGGCGGACGTGCTCAGCCGCGGCTGCTCGGCCAGCAGCGCGAGGATGCGCCGGTTCACGTCGTCGAGGACGCCGTCGCCGGGCTGGAGGCCGTTCCCCCCGAACACCTTCGATCTGGTCAAGATCCGGCCTCGATTCCGTCAGAGCGGCATGGGCACCATGCGAAGCAGGCCTCGACGATAGAGCACGTGAGTCCGACGACGACGGGTCCGGCGCTGCGGCCGGGCGTACCGGCGGCGGCCGTCGTGGCGGTGCTGACGGCGGCGCTGGGCATCTCCACCGCCTACGGGATGCTGCTGCTGCTGCCGCTCCTGGTCGAGGAGCTCGGGGGCAGCGAGGCGGACTTCGGCCTGGTCCTGTCCGCTGCGGTCGTCCCCGCTGCGGCGGTGCTGCTTTGGATCGGCGCGCACCCGCGCCGGGTGCGTCCGCACTGGATCCTCGTCGCTGCGACGCTGGGGTTCTCGGCGGCGGCGGGCGGCGCGGCGCTCGTCCGGAGCACCTGGGAACCCCTGCTCCTCGTCGGTCCCGTCCTGGGGTCGGCCTGGGCGGTGGTCTACACGGTGATGCCGATGATCGTGGACGAGATGGTCACCGACGACGGACACGTGACCCACTTCGGGTACCTGACCGGGACGCAGCAGATCGGGATCGGCGTCGGGCCCGTGGTCGCCGGGTGGTTGTCCCGCACCGCCACGGACCTGCGCGGTGCGTTCGTCGTCGCGGCGCTGCTCGCCCTGGTGGCGGCCGCGGCCACGGTCGTCGCCGCGCACCTGGTGCCGGACGCCCGGCGGGAACCGGGCGCTCCGCGACCCCGGACCGGTGTCCTGCGCTCGGCCAGGACGCTGGCCGCGTCGGCGGCCGGGCCCTGGCTCGTCGTCATCACGCTGTTCGCGTGCCTGTTCACGACCATGACGCAGTTCCAGACGACCTACGCGGCGACGCAGGACCTGGACTACTCGGTCTTCTTCGTGAGCTACACGCTGGCTGTGATCGGGGTGCGGTTCCTCGTCGCGCCCCGGGTGCGTCGACTCGACCAGACCCGGGTGGTCGCCGCCTCGGTCTCGGTGATGCTGCTGGCCGTGGCCGCCTTCCTGGTGGTCGGCTCGAACCCCGTCGCCTACGGCGCGGCCGCAGCGGTCCTGGGTCTCGGCTACGGCCTGGCGCTGCCCACGACGCAGGCGCTGGCGGTGTCGCAGTCGGACCCGGACCTCCGTCCGCAGGTGCTGCCGGCGGCGGGACTGGTCTTCCAGACCGCGATCCTCGCCTTCCCGCTGGTGGTCGGCGCCATCGTGACGAGCTTCGGCTACCGCGCCCTGTTCGTCGTGCTGGTCGCGGCGGCTGCAGTCCAGGTGGGCATCGCCTGGCGGCAGGCGATGTCACCGGTCGCGACCAGGATGCGTGCATGACCACCGCCCCGGGCGCCGACACCCGGTCCAGTGCCCACGCCTTCGACTCCCTGCACGGCACCTGGGCCGTGCACCACGCGGTACGGCGAGGCCGGCTCGACGGCGTCCACGACTGGGACACCTACGACGGGCGAGCCGTGTGCGCGCCGATCCTCGACGGCGCCGGGCAGCTCGACCAGATCTGGCTTCCGCACCGCGGGGTCATCGGGTCGACGCTGCGCCTCTACGACCGGGTGACCGACACCTGGCGGTTGCACTGGTCCACCTCGGACGCGGCCCGCCTCGACCCGCCGCTGGAGGGAAGGTTCGTCGACGGCGTCGGCACCTTCACCGGCACCGACGAGCTGGACGGGCGCGCCATCGACGTGCGCTTCGTCTGGGACCGGATCGGTCCGACGCGCGCCCGGTGGACCCAGTCGTTCGCGTGGTCGGGCAGCGGCGAGTGGGAGCCCAACTGGACGATGGACTTCGACCGCATCTCGAGCGACGCGACCTCCGCCACCACGGGCCGGCTCGACCTCACCCGCTGACGCGCTGGTGCGACCGGCAGCGGGGCTCGTCACCAGGGCAGCTGGAGCTCCACGGCAGAACCTGGCGGGTCCTCGCCGGTCCGGCCGTCCACGGCCTCGCGCAGCAGGTCCGCCTGACCGGTGTGCCGGCCGTACTCCTCGATCATGTCGACCAGCAGGCGCCGGACGGTGGCCGGTCGTCCGCTGCCCGTGCGGTACGTCGCGCCGAGGCCGGCGTCGGTGCCCAGCGCCTCGCGCAGCCGGGCCCGGGACCGCTCGACCGCGTCCGACGACGACCGGTACAGCGACTCGGGCGGGTCGTCGTCCGCGGACCTCAGCACCTCGTCCGACGGGAGCGGGCCGTCCGCCGTCCCCCACTGCCCGGGCAGCGACCTGCCGCCCAGGTCGCGGGTGAAGTTCAGGTCCTCCATGTGCGCGAGGTGCTTCAGCAGCCGTCCGAGCGTGAGCTCGGACGGGAGGGAGCCGACGGGACAGGCCGGTGGCGTCGAGATCGGCGCACTTCCAGGCGAACGTGGCCCGCTGCCGCTCCAGCGAGCCGACCAGGGTCGCCGCCTCGGAGCCCACCGCAGGTGGTTCCGGGTAGCCGCCGCCGTCCTCCTGCCCCACACCGGCACCCTAGGACGCGGCGTCGACACCCGCCCGCGGTCACGATCTGCTCCGAGACGCGCAGGGTGTCGACGCCCGGTCCTGCGTCGGACCTGGGCCCCCGGGACCATCCGCCCGCCCGGGCTCGAGGACTGGTCACGCAGCAGGCTGGTGCGGATCGCGTTCGCGGCCAGCCTTGACGGTCGTCCGGGGCAGGCGATTGGGGAGGACCCCCGGTCCACCCCTCAGGGACCGGCGGGTCCTCCCCACTCGCTCACCGGGTCGGCGCCCTCCCCTCCGAGGAACCGCTCCGGTGCTGGGCAGGAGCGGCCCGCCGCCGCCCTGATACCGGCCGCGCGGAAGAACTTCTCAGCCGGCGCCGAAGCAGACCAGTGGCGCCACGGCGTCGTCGTCGAGCGACCCGAGCGCCGCCGCCAGCGCCGCAGCCGGCGACAGCCCCGCGCGCAGTCCCTCGTGGTGCCGCACCGCGACCACCTCGGCGACGTCGTCGCCGACCCGGGCGACCGAGGCGACGACCGACCGGGTGCCGCCGTGCAGCAGCGCAGCCGTGGTGCCGAGCGCCTCGTCGCCGGGACGGATGCTCGCCATGCCCGCCTCGCAGGCCGACAGCACGACGTGCTCGGGCAGCCGCGCGACGGCGTCGAGGTCGTGGCCGTACAGCCAGCCGTCGGCGAGCAGGAGCGAGGAGAACAGCGGGTTGTCGGGCTCGTGCCGGCCGTGCGCCGCCACGTGCAGCACCCGGGCGCCGTCGAGCGCGGCCAGCGTCGCCCCGACGGTGGCGTCGTCCCCGGCCAGGACGGTGGCGTCGGTGCCCCGCGCCACGGCTCGCACCTCCGGCTCGGCGCGCGCGACGTCCGGGCCCGCCACCAGCACGGTGCGGCCGTCCTCGCGGACCGGCCGGGACGAGCGGTCGATCCACCAGGTGGCCGACGGCGCCACCGAGACCTCGCGCCCGCGCAGCTGCGGCAGCATCGTCCACGGCACGACGGCCGACTGGCCCGACGGCACGAGCACCACGGGACCGTCCGTGCCGTCGAGCGCCGGCGCGACGAGGGCGGCGAACCGGTCGAGACCGCTGCGCAGCGAGCCGGACACGGTGCGCCGCAACGGTTCCGGTAGCGCGTGGCCCGCGAGCAGGTCGAGGTCGGCGCGCACGCGCAGCACGTCCTCGCGCACCTGCGCCGAGGCGCCGAGCGGCACCACCCGGGCACCGGACCGGTCGACGACCAGCGCGTGCACCCGACCGGCGAGGGCGAGCAGCGACACCAGAGTGGCCCCGTCCAGGGCTGCGACGAGCCGGTCGCGAGCGACCGGGCCGAGCACCTCCCCCGCCCCGGACGCCTGCCACGCCAGCGCCCGCACCTGCTCCTGCACGGCCGCGGCCTGCTCCCGCCACGGCCCCGGGTCGGAGCCGGACACCCGCGCCGCCTGCTCGTTCTGCTGCAGGAACCGCAGCCGCGCGAGCAGCTCGCCCACGCGTCCGTCCTGCCGCGGTCGGACGGCGAGCACCCGCGACCCGGCCGCGCGCACCTGCTCGGACCAGGCGAGCACGTCGTCGGGGTCCCCACCGCGCAGCGCCTCGGCGAGCCCGTCGCGCGCGAGCTGGCGGCCGATCCGGGTGGCGGACGTCAGCAAATCGACGCTGCCGAAGCCGGCCTGCACCTCGTGCAGGTCGCGCAGGCCGCGTGCCCGGCTGCGTTGCGCCGCGACGGAGCGACCGTTGACCGCCTCGACCGCGGCCCGGGCCTCGTGCCCGAGCATCCGGGTCGAGACGCGGTACCCACGGGGCGCCCACGCCTCCGCCGGACGGGCGGCGGCCGCGTCGGCACCACGTCCGAGCCGGGCGAGCGAGGACGCGTGCAGCAGCCGAGCGACGTGGGCCTCCTCGCGCAGGCCCTGCGCCTGCAGGCGCGGGGCCAGGTCGCGGGTGAGCTCGACCGCCCGCGCGGGCCGGGCCAGGTGCTCGATCTGCGCGAGCTCCAGCTCGGCCAGCAGCGCCCACCCGGTGGCCTGGCGGCGGGCGAAGGTGGCGAGCGCCCGGCGCGCCCAGCGCCGCGCGTCGGGGAGGTCGCCGACGAGGCGCGACACCTCGGCGAGGCCGAGCTGGGCGTTGGCGCGGTCCTGCCCGAACGCCGACCCGCGCAGCAGGTGCACCGCGCCGGCGTACTCGCGGCCGGCCTCGTGCAGCAGGCCCGCCGACTGCAGCATCTCGGCGTGACCGCGCGCCGACGTCCCGCGCATCCAGGCCGAGTCCGACCCCATCACGGCACGTGCGCGGACGATGAGGCGCAGCGCGGCCGGCAGGTCTGCCCGCAGGTGGGCGAGGTAGGCCAGGTTCCCGGTCGCCTTGGCGACCTCGAGGTCGTGGCCGCCCGCCTCGGCGAGCTCGAGCGAGCGACGGGTGTCGGCCTCGGCCGCCGCGAGATCGCCTGTGCGCAGGGCGAGCACGCCCCGGTTCAGCAGGGTCAGGACGGCGTCGATCGTCGACGGGTCGAGCAGCGGGACGGCGCGGTCGAGATCGGTCTGCGCGTCGACGAGGCGTCCGCCGCGCAGCAGCATGAGCCCGCGCTGGCCGAACCAGACGCCGACGGCGTGCTCGTCGACGTCGTCGCCGGGTGCGGGCCGGCACTCGTCGAGCGCCGACAGCCCGGCGGCCATGCCGGTGAGCTCGTAGCGCGCGAGGGCGAGCGAGATGCGGCACCGCAGACGGAGGGTGGCGTCCAGGCCCGGCTCGGCGACGAGCCGCTCGAGCCGCCGCGCCGCCTGCGCGTGGTGCCCGCGCGTCGCCAGGCGCACGGCGTCGCGCCACCGCGCGTGCGCGTCCCCGTCCCCGGCCACGCCCTCAGTCTGTCGGACGCCCGACCGCGCGGGCGGGTGCCTCAGAGCTCGATCGGCGGCGTGGCGACGGCGTCGCCGCCGGTCCCGCGCAGCACGAGCTGTGCCAGCCCCGGGACCAGGTCGTCGAGAGCGAACCGGCCGTCGGCGTCGACCTCGGCGTCGTGGTTCGACCCGTCGGACTGCCGCACGACCACCTGACCGCTCGCCGCCGGCGAGACCCAGCCGTCGACGCGGCGCCGGCCGTCCGGCCGCTCGCTCACCGTGATCATGATCGACAGGTGGTCGGTGCTGAAGGTGACCGTGCGGGCGGTCTCGGTGCTGCGCGCGCCGGCGGCGACGTCGACCTCCGAGGTGAGCGCCAGCATCTCGACCTCGGTGTCCAGGTCCTCCAGCCAGATCGCGAACTGGACGCGGTCGACCAGGCCGGTCGGCACCGGGTCACGGCGCTCCCACAGGCCGCGCAGCGCGTCGAGGAGCTGGTCGTCGTCCTGGGGCAGGGCGCGGGAGGCGTTCACGTCAGGCTCCACTCGGGGTCGGCGACGCAGGCGCGCCGCAGCTTGTCGAGGCACCGGCCGCGGGTGGGCCCGATGCTGCCGACGGGGATGCCCAGCTCGGTCGAGATGTGCTTGTAGTCAGGGCGGTCGGAGAAGGCCAGCACGCGCAGCAGGTGCCGGCAGCGCTCGCTCAGCTCGCCCGCGTGCCGCCACAGGACGCGGTGCCCCGCGTCCTCGACGACGGCGTGCTCGGCGCTGTCGACCGACGGCAGCCGGACGTCGACCTCGGCGTCCTCGACCAGGTCGACCTTCGCGCGGCGGTACGACATCCGCGCCGCCTCGCGGCGGACCGTGACCGACAGCCAGCGCAGCACCGCCTGCGGGTCCTGCACGGTGTCGCGCTTGCGCACCAGCTGGAGCCAGGTGTTCTGCACGGCGTCCTCGGCCTCGGCCTGGTCGAGCCGGTACGAGCGGGCCAGGTGCCACAGCGTCGGCGTCAGCAGCCGCACGAGGTCGTCGAGCGCGCCGGGACGGCCCTCGCCCCAGGCGACGAACAGCTCCCGTGCCCGATCGGCGGTGTCGGAGTGCGTGCCGGTGGTCATCGGGTGCTCCTCCTTGGCGACGATCCAGGTGCCCTGTGCTGGTGCGCCTTCCAGACCGCGCGGACGACGTCCGTGACCTGGTCGGGGCTGAGCCCGTCGTCGAAGCCGTGGGCCTCGAGCAGCGCCTGCGCGAGCCGGCCGGCGACCACGGGGGCGGCGAAGCTGGTGCCGCTCCAGACGCCGAAGCCGGCGCTGAAGTCGTCCGGGTCGAGCGTGCTGTGGACGCGCCCGTCGTCGGCCGTCACCTGGACCGCGGGCGACAGGCCGCCCTGCAGCCGCACCGGCAGCGTGCTGACGAGCGAGGCGCCCTCGGCCCAGCAGCGCACCCACGGGCCGAAGTTGCTGTACAGCGCGACGGTGCCGTTCGGGTTCAGCGAGCCGACGCTGGTGACCGGGACGACGCCGGGCTCGACCCGGGTCACGCGCCCGCCGCGGTGCGGCGCGAACGCCGCCGGGTAGACGGCGTCGTGCCAGCCGTTGTTGCCGGCCGCCGCGACGACGGCGACGCCGAGCGACCCCAGGTCGCGCAGCACCGGCAGCATCAGCTCGTCGTACGCGACGTCGTCGGCGCTGGTGTGGCGGTAGCCGAGGCTCAGCACGACCACGTCGACCTGCAGCCCGCGACGCGGGTTCTCGCGGTGCCGGCGCACCTGCTCGGCCAGCACCAGCAGGCACCTGACCAGCTCGTACTCGTCGGCGACGCCGTCCGAGCGCATCACGCGGACCGCGCGCAGGTCGGCGTCCGGGCAGAGCTGGCGGACGAGACCGGCGATGAAGGTGCCGTGCCCGCTGTGGCTGTCGAGCGCGCCGTCGAGCACGCCCATCCGCACGCCGTGCGCCTCGGGGTCGGTCGCGGGGTCGGTGAAGCCGACCTCGACGCCACCGAGCTCGAGGCCGCGGGTGACGCCGTCCGCCTCGGTGAGCCACGGGTGCTCGCCGACACCGGTGTCGAGCGTGACGACGACCGGGCGGCGCCGACGTCCCTTCGTGCGGGCGGGCTCGGGACCGACCCAGTCGACCGGCTGGCGGGCCCCGAAGCCGGCCAGGCCGTAGGACGCGATGCCGGCCGAGGTGGCGGAGGCCGGGGGGTTCATGCCGCCGGTGGTCGGGATGAGTCCGCCGGTCGCCGGGACCAGGCCCCCGGTCGCCGGGACGAGGCCGCCGGTCGCCGGGACCAGGCCGCCGGTGGCGGGGACGAGGCCGCCGGTGGCGGGCACCATCCCGCTGAGGGCGTCGTGCGCGCTCAACCACTGGTTGGCGTTGACCATCACGGCGAGGTCGGGCTGCCGCCTGCCGGTGCGCTCGCGGCGGGCCATCCGCTTGGCGCGGCGGACGACGCGCTGGGCCACGGTGACCGGGTCGTCGACGCGCTCGCCGAACTCGTCCTCGAGCACGAACGAGCGGGGCGTCTTCGCGTAGTCGGGGTCGCCGAGGACGCGGGCGAGGTCCTCCGAGCGACGCGTCTCGACGGGGACCACGTCGAGCGACTCGGCGGCCCGGCGCACCAGGTCGTGCGCGCGGGCGTGGTGGGGTCCGGGCGAGACGATGATCTCGTCGACCACGTAGCGGCTCACTCACGACTCCAGCACGACGGGACCGCCGGCGCGGTCGAGGGGTACGCCAGCCAGGAGGGGACGGGCTGCGTCGTTGATACACCCTCCTCGCGGCCGGGCACAGGGCGGTCGCGGACCGACGCGTCGGAGTCGACGCGCGGAACGGGACGAACGGGGCTCCGGAGGGCGTCGACCCCGACGCGTCGGTACGTCGTCAGGCCGGTGACGGGCTCCGGTCGCCCAGCACGAGCTGCCAGACCTCGGGGCCGTGCTGGGGCTGCAGCGGGAGGCGCAGCACCCGGCCGTCGGTGGTGACGACCTGCGAGCCTCCCGACCGCGGGTGCCGACGGATGTCGGCGATCTCGTCGAAGCCGAGGTCGTGGTGCCGTCGGCCCACCCACCAGCGCAGGCGCCCGTCGCCCACGTGCACGATCGACCTCGGCACGACGAGCAGCACCAGCAGCAGGCTGCCCACCGCACCGAGCGCGCTGACCACGGTCCAGCCGTCCGGGGCGCCGCCGTACCGCAGGTCGCCCACGACGGCCAGCACCTGGCTCAACCCCACGAAGGCGGAGGTCGCCCCGATCAACCGCGCTTGCCCGAGCCCGAACCGCCTCGTCCCCTCCACACCTCGACGATAAGGACACCCGGCGCCCCGCGTGGGTCGTTCCCGAGCGGGCAGGGTGGTGCCGTGGGCTACTGGCTGCTGCAGGGCAACCCCCGCCGGTGGGACGACCCGTCGGCCCTCTACCGCGACCCGATCACGTCGTGGTGCGTCACCGGCGTGCAGCGCTCGGTCGAGGTCGGCGACGGCGTGCTGCTGTGGATGGCGAACCCCGACCCGGAGCAGCGCGGCGTGCACGCCGTCGGCACGGTGGCCGGCCCGGTCGAGCTGCGCGGCAACGGCAAACCGTTCGTGCCGCTGGCCGTCAACCGCTACGTGACGCACGACCCGGTGTCGGTGCTCGAGCTGCGCGGCACCCCCTTCGCGAGCCACCCGGTGCTCGCGATGGCCCGGCGCACCGCCTACCCGTGCACCCCGACCGAGTTCGAGGCCGCCGTCGCGCTGGTGCAGGCGCACGACCCGACGCCGGCACCGACCCGGCCGCCCACCTGACGGGCAGAGCCCTCGGAACCACGGTGCCCCTCACGCGGGAGCATGCCGGTGCCGGCCGGTCGTTCCGAGCGCTGTGCTCGTCCGGACGACGCCGACAGGGTCAGACGGTGACGCCGCGCTCGTAGAGCGCCTGGGCCGCCGCGGGGACGTCCTCGGCGCGCAGCGGGGTGGGCAGGCGCCGGCGGTCGGTGGTCTCGAGCCAGACCACCGTCCGGTCGTTGTCCTCACGCAGCGCGGCCACCATCTCCAACGGGACGACGTAGCGACGCATCCGGCGGTCGCGCCAGCGCACGCCCCGCTGCCCGATCCGCAGACCCTGGGACCGCGCCCCCAGCGCGATGGCGAAGGGGCCGAGGACGGCCACGGCCAGGTGACCCCAGAACAACCAGTCGAGCTCTCCACGCGACCACCGCTGCCACGCCAGCAGCGCCTGCATGGCCACGACCGCCCACTGGATCGCCTGCGACGCGCGCACCTTCCCGCTGACGATCGTGGTCTCGCGTCTCCCCTGGCGGCGCGTCACCCCCAGACGAGCCCCTGCTCGGGATGCTCCAGGACGGCGGCGACGTCGGCCAGGGTCCGGGACCCGAGGTCGCCGTCGACCAGGCGGTGGTCGAACGACAGCGTCAGCTGCATCACCTGGCGCACCGCGAGCTCGCCGTCGACGACCCACGGCATCGGACGCACCTGGCCCATGCACAGGATCGCGGACTCGCCCGGGTTGAGGATCGGCGTGCCGCCGTCGACGCCGAAGACGCCGACGTTCGTGATGGTGATCGTCCCGCCCTGCATGTCGGCCGGGGGCGTGCGGCCCTCGCGCGCGACGTCGGTGAGGGCGTTGATCGCACCCGCGAGGCCGACCATGTCGAGGCGCTGCGCGTCCTTGACGTTCGGCACCACCAGGCCGCGCGGCGTGGCGGCCGCGATGCCGAGGTTCACGTAGTGCTTGGTGACGATCTCGCCGGCGGCGTCGTCCCAGAACGCGTTGATGCCGGGGTTGCGGCGGACCGCGAGGCACAGCGCCTTGGCCACGACGGTGAGCGGCGACACCCGCACGTCGCGGAACTCGCGGGACGCGCGCAGCCGCTCGACCAGCTCCATCGTCCGCGTGACGTCGACGGTGACCCACTCGGTGACGTGCGGCGCGGTGAACGCCGAGCGCACCATCGCCTCGGCCGTCATCTTGCGCACACCCTTGACCGGAGAACGGGTCTCGCGCTCGCCGCTCTCGACCGGAGCCGCCGCGACCGCGGTGGTCTCCTCGGCAGCGGAGCCACCACCGTTCGCGAGCGCCAGCACGTCGTCGCGCGACACCGTCCCGTTCGGGCCGGTCGGCGTGGCCGACGCGAGGTCGACGCCGAGGTCGCGGGCCAGCTTGCGCACCGGCGGCTTCGCCAGCACCCGCGCGGACGACGCCACCGGCGCGACCTCGACCGTCCCGACCGACGGGAGCGACGCCCCCGGCACGGGAGCCGACGGCACCGGGGTGACCGGCGCGGCGACGCGCATCGGCGCGACGGGCGTGGCGACCTGGCGCTCGGCCGAGAACGCCTCCTGCACAGCGGCTTGCGCACCCTCGGGCTTGCCGCCGCCACCGCGACGCGGACGCCGCTTGGCCTCCTGCGACTTGGGGCCGTAGCCCACCAGCACGGACGTGCGGCCGCCCGGAGCGGGACCACCGATCAGCCCGGGCTCGACGAAGCCCTCCTCGGGCGGCTTCGGCACCATCTCCTCGCCGGGGCCGCCGATCTCGGGGCGCTCGGCGGCGGTGGCCTGCTCGGGCACGTCGCCGGTGGGAGTGCCTGCGGGAGCGGCGCCGTCGGGGTCGACGTCGATCGAGATGATCGGCGTGCCGACGTCGGCGGTGACGCCTTCGGCGACGTGGATCTCGACGACCTTGCCCGCGAACGGGCACGGCAGCTCGACCAGCGACTTGGCGGTCTCGATGTCGACGATCGGCTGGTTGATGACGACGGTGTCGCCCACCGCCACCTTCCACGCGACGATCTCGGCCTCGGTCAGGCCCTCGGCGGGGTCGGGCAGCAGGAACTGCTTGATCTGCGGCATGGGATCCCTTGTCTCAGAACGCGAGCGAGCGGTCGACGGCGTCGAGCACCCGGTCCAGGTCGGGCAGGTACTCCTCCTCGTGCCGGCTCGCCGGGTACGGGATGTGGAAGCCGCCGACGCGCAGCACCGGCGCCTCGAGCGCGTAGAAGCACCGCTCGGTGATGCGCGAGGCCACCTCGGCGCCCATGCCGAGGAAGGTCGCGGCCTCGTGCACGGTGACGAGCCGGCCCGTCTTCAGCACCGACGCCTCGACGGTGTCGACGTCGAGCGGCGACAGCGTCCGCAGGTCGATCACCTCGATCGAGGTGCCGTCCTCCTCGGCCGCCTTGGCGGCCGCGAGGGCCGTGGTGACCATCGGGCCGTAGGCGGCCACGGTGACGTCCGAGCCCTCGCGGACGACGCGTGCCTGGTGCAGCGGCAGCGGCGTGACCGAGGTGTCGATCTCGCCCTTCTCCCAGTAGCGGCGCTTCGGCTCGAAGAACATCACCGGGTCGTCGGACGCGATCGCCTGCTGGATCATCCAGTACGCGTCGGCGGGATTCGAGCACGAGACGACCCGCAGGCCGGCGGTGTGCGCGAAGTACGCCTCGGGGCTCTCGGAGTGGTGCTCGACCGCCCCGATGCCGCCACCGAACGGCACCCGGATCACCACGGGCAGCTTCACCGAGCCCTGCGAGCGGTAGTGCATCTTCGCGAGCTGGGTGACGATCTGGTCGTACGCCGGGAAGATGAAGCCGTCGAACTGGATCTCGCAGACGGGCCGGTAGCCGCGCAGCGCCATGCCGATCGCGGTGCCGATGATCCCCGACTCGGCGAGCGGGGTGTCGATGACGCGGTCCTCGCCGAAGTCCTTCTGCAGGCCGTCGGTGACGCGGAAGACGCCGCCGAGCTTGCCGACGTCCTCACCCATGACCAGGACCTTCGGCTCGGCCTCCATGGCCGCGCGCAGACCCATGTTGATGCCCTTGGCGATCGTCCCCTGGACGACGCTCGTCACCGCCTCGCTCATCAGTGACCCTCTCCCTCGAAGGACGCCCGGTACCCGGCGAACCACTCCCGCTCCTCGTCGACCAGCGGGTGCGGCTCGCGGTACGCGTGGTCGAACATCGTGTCGGGCTCGGGGTTGGGCATCTCCAGGCAGCCCTTGCGGACGTGCACGGCCAGCTCGTCGGCCTCGCCGTCGACCTGGTCGAAGAAGTCCTGGTCGGCGTCGCCGCGGCGGGCGAGGTAGGCCTTGAGGCGGGCGATCGGGTCCTTGAGCTTCCACTCCTCGACCTCGGCCTCGATGCGGTAGCGCGTCGGGTCGTCGGACGTGGTGTGGGCGCCCATCCGGTAGGTGAAGGCCTCGATCAGCGTCGGACCCTCGCCGTTGCGGGCGCGGTCGAGCGCGGCGGTGGTGACGGCGTAGGTGGCCAGCACGTCGTTGCCGTCGACCCGCACGCCGGGGAAGCCGAAGCCGCGGGCGCGCTGGTAGAGCGGGATGCGGGTCTGCCGCTCGTTCGGCTCGGAGATCGCCCACTGGTTGTTCTGGCAGAAGAACACGACCGGGGCGTTGAACACCGACGCGTAGACGAAGGCCTCGTTGACGTCGCCCTGCGCGCTCGCGCCGTCGCCGAAGTAGGCGATGACGGCGGCGTCGCGGTCGGCGTCGCCGGTGCCCACGTGGCCGTCGCGCTGGATGCCCATCGCGTAGCCGGTCGCGTGGAGCGTCTGCGAGCCGATGACGATCGTGTACAGGTGGAAGTTGTTCTCGGTGGGGTCCCAGCCGCCCTGGTTCACGCCGCGGTACAGGCCGAGCAGCGTGACGGGGTCGACGCCCCGCGTCCACGCGACGCCGTGCTCGCGGTAGGTGGGGAACACGTAGTCCTGCGGGCGGGACGCGCGGCCGGAGCCGATCTGCGCGGCCTCCTGCCCCAGCAGGCTGACCCAGATGCCCAGCTCGCCCTGCCGCTGCAGGGCGGTGGCCTCGGCGTCGGCGCGGCGCACCAGCACGAGGTCGCGGTACATGCCGCGCAGGTCCTCGGCCGTGAGGTGCTCCACCAGCGCGGAGTACTCGGGGTGGTCGACGCGCTCGCCCTCGGGGGTGAGCAGCTGCACCAGGTCCGGGCCGCCGTCCAGGCGGGACCGGCCGGCGCCGACAGCGGTGTCGGTCACGTGTGTGGCTCCTTCGTCGTGGCCACGACGAGGGGGTCACCTCGTGCCGCGGCCCTGCGGACCCGCGTCCGGCAGCGGGGTCGCCGGGCGCCGGACGTGGGAGTGGCGGGCGTCACGCGAGACCCGACCAGGGTCACCGTACCGCCTGCTGAGACGGCGCCCGAACGGGACGGAAGCGCTGCCGCACCGCCCACCCGGACGGCCGACCGCCCGGCACCCGCGCCGGCGTCAGCCGACGTCGACCGGCCGCAGCGGGTGCACGGCGACCTCGCCGGCGAGCGCGCCCTCGGCCGCCGAGAACGCGGCCGCGACGTTCGGGCCCGCCAGGTGCGCGTCCAGCGACGCCTGGTCGGTCCAGCGCTCGACGGTCACGAAGGTGCCCGGGTCGGCGACCGACTCGTGCAGGTCGTACCCGAGGCAGCCGTCCTCGGTGCGGGTGGCGGCGGCGAGCGTGCGCAGGGCCTCGCGGACCGCCTCCACCGCCTCGGGCCTGGCCGGGATGGTCGCGACGACGTGCAGCTCGCTCATGGCTGGCCTCTCGTGGTGGGACGGGCTCGGAGCGTACGGCCGCGCAGGCGCGAGCACACCACGAGGTGTCGGTGCGCGCAGGTGGCTCCCGCAGACCCCTGCGACCGTCGACACCTCGCGGTGTGCCCGTCGCTCAGCCCTGCAGCGCCCACGCCTCCTCGACCGCCGCTGCGACGTCGGCGCTGCCGAGGCCGGCGCGGTCGCGTCCGAGCAGCAGCACCGACACGGTCAGGTCGTCGCGGGAGCGCCAGCAGATCAGCATGAAGTCGCTGCGGCCGGGCGGCAGCGCAGGCATGCCCTCGGGCAGGTCGTCGGGGTCGCTGTTGGAGTAGTCGACCTGCTGGGTGCACGAGACTGCCGCGAAGCGCTCCTCGACGTCACCGGCCATGCCGACGTCACCGGGGTCGTCGTCGCCGGTGATGTCCTGCCGGGCCACGATCAGGTTCAGCTGCGGGCCCGTGTTCGCGCCGGACCGGTAGGCGCGGCCGCCGACCGTCCCGTCGAGCTCCCAGCCGTCCGCCCAGCCGTCCTGGGCGAAGTCGTACGGCGACACCGGCATGCCGAGCAGGAACTGCGGGATCACCACCGGCTCCGTCGAGTGCGGCGGCGGGCGCAGCGCGACGACGGCCACCACCGCGGCCACGACCAGCGCGAGCGTCCCCGCGACGGCCACGACCACGCGGCGGGACGGCCGGGGACCCGGCGGCGGAGCGCGACGACCGGCTCGGGTGTGATGTCGAGCCCGAGCGGCGCGGACGGTGGTGCGGTCACGCCGTCGAGGATCGGTCGCCGGACCGGGCGACTGGTGCCGGACCGGACGGTTCCACCCGGCCGGACCAGCGCCGCACCCGCCCGGGAGGAACCGGGAACCGCTGTCCCTGGAGTCCCGGGAACACCTGCCGGGACGGTGTCGACCGCACCCGGGGGCTCCGGGACGAACGAGAGGACACCGCGATGAGCATCCCCACCACCCACCAGGACGCGCGCACCGCCGAGCGGGTCGACCGCACGCCCCACCACCGCCGCGTCGCCGGGCTCGCCGGCGTCGGCGCGTTCGCCGCCTGGCTGCTGCAGCCGCTGATCGTGTTCGTCCTCACCGGTGGGGAGGACCGGCTCGACTACGCCGCGCTGGAGGCGATGCCCTGGGCGGGCGCGTACGAGGTGGCGACCTTCACGCTGATGGGGGCCGGGCTCCTCGTCCTGGTACTCACGGTGGCCGACCTGGCCGCCGCGGGCGGTCGGGCGCCGGGCACGCTCGAGCGGGTCGGGCACCTGCTCGGCCTCACCGGCGCCTTCGGCTGGCTGCTGCAGGCCGCGTTCGCCCACGCGCCGTTCACGACGGGGAGCAGCGACCTGGCCACGATGGACCTCGCCGACCAGGCCAGCGCCCTCGCCATCTACGGCGTCGTGCAGATCGGCGCCCTCGGGCTCAGCACGCTCGGGTCCGGCGGCTGGCTGCTCGTCCTCGGCGCGCGGGGCGTGCGGCACGGCGTGCTCGGCCGTCCGTCGGCCGCGTTCGCCCTGGTGTGCGGGGTGCTGGCGATCGTCCCGTTCGCGGTGCCCTTCGGTCCGCCGATGGGTGTGCTGGCCGTGTTCCTGGCGGCGCTCGTGCTGGGCACGACCTTCCTGGTCGCGTCGCGCCGGCGCGCCTGACCTCGTGCGAACCACGACCGGGACGGCGCGGGAGGCGGGAGGATCACGGCGATGGACGGTCCCGTCGTGGTGGTGGCGAGCGTGGTGGTGGTCCAGCTGGTGGCCTGGCCGCTGGTGGGCCTCCTCCTCGCGCGCCTGGTGCGACCCGGCAGCGGCCGTCCGGTCCTCCCGCTCCTGACCCTCGCGCTGCTGCTGGCGAGCACGGCGGCGCTGCTGCTGGTGCCGGGGCAACCGCGCTGGCTGAGCCACGGCTGGTTCGTCGCCGTGCCGCTGCTGTGCGCGACCTACCCGGACGGACGGTTCGTCCCGCGGTGGCTGGCCGGGCCCGTCGCGGCGCTGGTGGCCGTCCCGGTGGTCGACGTCGTGCTCGGTGGCGCGATCTCGGAGCAGGCGTGGTGGGGCTGGTTCGCGGCGGCGGAGGTGCTGCTGCTGCTCGCGCCGGTGCACCGCTACCGCCGCCGCGCGACGACGCAGGAGCGGCTGGCGGTGCGCTGGGCGGTGCTCGGGCTCGTCGTCCAGCCGCTGCTGTTCGTGCTGATCGGCGCCTGGTCGGGGTGGCAGGAGATCGGCGGGCCGGGTCCGCTGGAGACGGCGGCGGCGCACCTTGCGCTGCTCCCGGCGCCCGTCGCCTTCGCCGTGGGGCTGCTGCACCCGCGGCTCGCCGACGTCGACCGGCTGCTGCGCGGCCTGCTCGCGGCGGTCGTCGTCGCCGCTCCCGCGTGCGTCGCGTACGTCCTCGTCGCCGCCCTGGCCGCGCCCGCCGGGCCGGGGCGCGCGGCCGTGCT